>DATFUN010000446.1:0-3760 GCA_035260805.1 Myxococcales bacterium
TTGGTTGGGGGACTAGGATTCGAACCTAGATAGTAGGAGTCAGAGTCCTACGTCCTGCCGTTAGACGATCCCCCAGCGAAAGGGAAGCGCTAGGTAGCCGAACACCCCTGGGAGTGTCAAGAATTCCTGGCCGTTCGGAAGCTCGGGAAGCGTCGGAGCGGCGGCCCGGCGCACGTGCGCACGTGCGCACGTGCGCACCGCTACGGCGTTCCAAGCATCTCCGGTCTCGCACGGCGAACTCACCTGAAAGCGAGGACTCCCATGCCCAGGCTGCAAGTTGGTACCGAGAACGGTGCGCCGGTGGAGATCCACTACCAGGACGTCGGCTCCGGTAAACCCGTCGTGCTCATCCATGGATGGCCGCTGAGCGGAAGGTCGTGGGAAGCGCAGGTCCCCGCGCTCGTCGGCGCCGGGTACCGGGTGGTCACGTACGACCGGCGCGGATTCGGGTCCTCGTCGCAGCCCTGGAATGGGTACGACTACGACACCTTCGCGGCCGACCTCGACGGGCTCGTGCGCCACCTCGATCTGAAGACGGCGACGCTCGTCGGGTTCTCGATGGGCGGCGGCGAGGTCGTGCGCTACATCGGGAAATATGGGACCGGCCGCATCGCGAAGGCGGTGCTGGCCTCGGCGGTGCCGCCGTACCTCTACAAGTCCCAGGACAATCCCGAGGGCGGCCTCGACGAGGCGAGCATCGGGCAGTTCCAGAACGGCGTGAAGCGCGACCGGCTCGCCTTCCTCGAGGACTTCACCAGGAATTTCTTCAGCGCGGCCGGCAAACTCCAAGTAAGCGAGCCCCAGCGGGTCTACGCCCGCAACATCGCGGCATTCGCCTCTCCCAAGGGGACGCTGGACTGCATCGCCGCATTCAGCCGCACCGACTTCCGTGGCGACCTGAAGAAGGTGACCGTCCCCACGTTGGTCATCCACGGCGATTCCGACGCGATCGTTCCCTTCGAGGTGAGCGGAAAGCGGTCGCACGAGGCGATCAAGGACAGCCAGCTCGCGGTCATCAAGGGCGGGCCGCACGGCGTCAACGCCTCGCACGCGGAGGCGTTCAACAAGTCGCTGCTGGAGTTCTTGGGCCGCTGAGGACCACGGACGGCGGGCAGCCGTCCCGCCCTCAAGGATTCGCGCCACCGCTCCTGGGCAGCCGTCGCAGCGGCAACAGCTCGCGGAGGCGCGGATCCCGCAGGTACAGCCCGAGCCAGGCGAGGACGCCGACGGTCGCCCCGAAGACCCAGTCGGTCTCCGAGACCCGGACATGGGTTGCCACCGCGCCGCCCAGGTACCCCGTCATGAGCACGGCGCCGAGCACCGAGGTCTGCGGAATGGCGTAGAGGACGGCGCAGGCAAGCTCGAGCATCCCGATGGGTTTGAGCGTTTGCGGCGGGTAGCCGAAATGGCCGCTGAACATCTGTATGAAGCCGGGTGGTGCTCGCAGCTTCCCGATGCCGCTGGCCAGCAGTCCAACGACAGGCAGGGCGGAGATGATGCGACCCGCCCACAGGGCCCCACGGCTCATCTGCACACCTCCGGCTGTTGCTTCGGTCACGGGTTGCCGCTCTTGCGTGGACGCGGCTGCTCGGCTTTGCGCGGAGGCAAGGGCGGGGCAGGTTCCTCGGGTTTCTCCACCTTTCCCATCACGAAGACCCGCACCTCGCCGCGCGAGGTCTCGTACAGGTTCGCGCCCTCCCACTCGGCGGGAGACGAATTGCTGATGTGCATGGCGCGGACGCCGGACTGGTTGCGCAAGGTCCGGCGCGGGAACTTCGCGGGCGGGTACGTGGCCCGGTAGAACTTCACCGCGTCCTCCCATGCCTGCGGCAGCCGGTAGCGATCCTCGTCCACCTTCACGGCGCCGTCCGGGAGGAAGAAGCCGCGGGCCTTGAAACCGCCCGCCGCGCGGGCAGGCGAGACCACGAGTGCGGCGGCGAGCAGCGCAGCCAAGGCGAGCAGGGTTCGCATGTTCATCCTCCGGTCCGCGCCAGCGCTGCGTCGATGCGCGACAGCGCCTCGTCGCGGCCCAGCAGCACGAGAGTCTCGAAGAGCGGCGGGCTGACCGTCGTTCCGGTCACCGCCACGCGCACCGGCTGGGCCAGCTTGCCCAGGCCCAGGCCGCGCTGCGCCGCCAGCTCCCGGAAGGCCTGCTCCAACGCGTGCGGACCTTCGCCGATGCGGCGGGCGACCAGATCGCGCGCCTCCACCAGCAGCGGCCGGGTCTCAGGAGTGAGGTTCTTCTTCGCGGCGGCCTCGTCGAAGCGCACGCCCTTCTCGAAGAACGTGCGCGCCTGCTCCGCCATGTCGACGAGCGTCTTGGCGCGCTCGACGATCGGCGGGAGCACGCGGGCGAGCTGCTCCGGATCGACCTGCACTCCGCGCTTGGCGAGGAGTGGCGCGACGTGCCTGGCCAGCTCGGGGACGGGCGTCGACTTGATCCACTGCTGGTTGAGCCACAGCAGCTTCTCGGGGTTGAAGACGCCGGCGGTGGCGCCCACGTGCTCCCAGTCGAACTTCTCGATCAGCTCCTGCAGCGAGAAGATCTCCTGGTCGCCGTGCGACCAGCCGAGGCGGACGAGGTAGTTCACCAGCGCGCCCGGGAGATAGCCGTCGTCGCGGTACTGCAGCACGCTGACCGCGCCGTGCCGCTTGGAGAGCCGCTGCTTGTCGGCGCCCAGGATCATCGGCAGGTGCGCGAAGGTCGGCACCGGGTACCCGAGCGCCTGGTACATGAGGATCTGCCGGGGCGTGTTGACGATGTGGTCGTCGCCGCGCGCGACCAGGGTGATCCCCATCTCCACGTCGTCCACCACGGCCCCGAAGTTGTACAGCGGCACGCCGTCGGCGCGCAGGATCACCTCGTCCTGCAGCTCCTTGTGCTGGGTGGTGATGTCGCCCTTCACCAGGTCGTGGAAGGTGGTGGCGCCCTCCTCGGGCATGCGGAAGCGGACCACCGCCCGCGGGGTGCCTTTGGGCAGCTTCTTGTCCCGGCAAGTGCCCGGGTACTTGAAGCCGCGCTTCTCGCGCGCAGCCTCCTCGCGGAGCTTGTCGAGCTGCTCCTTGGTGCAGTCGCACCTGTACGCGCGGCCCTTGGCGATGAGCGCCTCGGCGTGCTTGTCGTAGGTGGCCAGGCGCTGCGTCTGGAAGTAGGGACCGTGCGGGCCGCCCACCTCGGGGCCCTCGTCCCAGTCGAGCCCCATCCAGCGCATCCCATCGAGGATCGCCTGCACGGACTCCTGCGTGCTGCGCTCCCGGTCGGTGTCCTCGATGCGGAGGATGAAGGTCCCCTTCTGCTGCCGGGCCCACAGCCAGTTGAACAGGGCGGTGCGCGCCCCGCCGATGTGAAGGTACCCGGTCGGGGAGGGAGCGAAGCGCACTCGCGGAGGATTGGCCGGCATGGGGCAGCGGCCATAACAAAGGAGGGGCCGCGGGGCAACCGCCGCGCTACGATCCGGGCATGCCCGGCAGTCCGCTCGTCGTCGCGACGTTCACGCTTCCCACCGAGGCCGAGATGGCCCGCGAGCTCCTCGAGAGCAACGGCATCGACGCGCTGGTCCGGGACGCAGGCCTGGTCGGCGTCCACCCGTGGCTGAGCAACGCCGTCGGCGGCGTGAAGCTGGTCGTCTCCTCGGACGACGCAGAGCTCGCACGGGAGATCCTGGAAGACGCGGGCCTGGCGAAGCGCTGAGGCGCGCCGCTGGCATGCCGGCGGCGCTCGCAACGGTGATTCCCCACGTGCGTCGCCTCGAACGCATCA
>DATFUN010000447.1:0-11421 GCA_035260805.1 Myxococcales bacterium
GCGGCAATGCGCCGCAGCGCTTCGTCGCGCCGTCCGGCTCGCTTCAGCGTGCTCACCTCGTCGGCGAGATGCGCCGGATCTTCGGGCACGAGCAGGCCCGCCTCGGCGAAGTAGGGCGCGCTCTCCGCCTGCCGGCCCGCCTCGCGCAGGCGGCGTCCGATCTCGTCGAAGAACCGCGCCGCCGCCGGATTGCGCCGCACGTCCTGCGCGCGCATCGGCTCGCCCCGGCCCAAGGTCAGCCTCTCCAGCGGTTCGGCGCACTCGCTCTCGGGCTGCTCCAAGGGACGCTGCTCGGCGGCGACCAGGGCCGCCTCGTCGCCCACCAGCGCCCAGAGTCGCGACCGCACCCAGCGGCCGTCGACCTTCTGCTGAAGCGGCAGCTCGAAACCAGTCCAGGAGCCGACCCGCAGAGGCCTGCGGGGCAGCTCCCTGGCGTTGCGCACTTCCAGCAGCGAGAGGAGCGCCGCGACCGTCATCTCCAGCGGCGGCCGATGTCCCAGCAACGGCACTGCCGCGATCACTACCGAGGCGTCGCCGCAGGTCGCGCCGTACTCGGCCGCCGGCACCCGATCCCGGACCGCGGGCCATTCGAACCAGGGAACGCCGAGGTCGATCGACCAGCCCAGCTCGCGCGAGGCGTACGGCTTCACCGGACGCCGGATCGGCGCAGCTTTCGCCGCGGGGAAAGTGTGCTCGGGCCTCTCGTCCGCGGCGGCGCGAGCGGCGACTGTTGCGGGCGCGTTGCTGCGCGCGCATCCGGCCATTGCGACGAGCATGCAGGCCCCGACGGCCGCGCGGAACGGGAGCACTCTCCGTGCCTATCAGCGGCGCAGGCAGGCAGGAAGGAAGACGAGGTGGGACGCGAGGGCGCGGCAGGCGGGATCGACCCACACGGCGCGGTCAGTCGCTGATCTTCACGCCTACCTTGGGACAGTCCGCCGCGACCACGCAGCGCGAGCAGTGCGGCTTGCGGGCGATGCAAGTCCGCCGTCCGTGCCAGATGAGCAGCTGGTGCGCCCTGCCCCACTTCTCGGGCGGAAGGAGCGCGGACAGCTCCGCCTCCACCTTGTCGGGGTCTTCCTGCCGCGTGAGCCCGAGCCGGCGCGAGACGCGGCCCACGTGCGTATCGACCGGGAGCGCCGGCGTGCCGAAGGCGTGGTTCACCACCACCCCGGCCGTCTTCCACCCCACTCCCGGCAGCCGGTACAGCTCCTCGCGCGTGCGCGGCAGCTTGCCCCCGTGCTCGCGCGCGATGCGCTGCATTGCCGCGTGCAGGTTGCGCGCCTTGCCGCGGAAGAGGCCGATGCGGCGGATCGCCTGCTCCAACTCGGGCACCTTCGCGCGCGCGTAGTCGTCCGCGGTGCGGTACTTCGCGAACAGCCCGGGCGTGACCGTGTTCACCAACGCGTCGGTGGTCTGCGCCGAGAGCATGACCGCGACGAGAAGCTGCAGCTCGTTCTCGTAGTCGAGGGCGATCCGGGCCTCCGGCATCGCCGCGTCCAGCTTGTCGACGATGCGGCGGGCCCGCGCGCTTTTCGCTTCCCTCGATTCGCGAGGCATGGTTTCACAGTACCGCATGGACTTGCTCGATCTGCGCAGCGACACCGTCACCCGGCCCACGCCCGGCATGCGCAAGGCGATGGCGGAGGCAGAAGTCGGCGACGACGTCTACGGCGAGGACCCCACCGTCAACCGGCTGCAAGACCGCGTCGCCGAGATGCTGGGCAAGGAATGCGCCCTGTGGGTCCCGACGGGGACCATGGCCAACCAGCTCGCGGTGGGCGCGCTGGTCTCGCAGGGCGACGAGATCGTCTGCGAGCGCGGCAGCCACATCGTCAACTATGAGGGCGCGGCGGCTCCAGCGTTGTGGGGAGCGCAGACGCTGGTCATCGACGGGCCCCGCGGCATCTTCGATGCGGAGACGCTGCGCGCCGTGTTGCGCCGCTCCGACGACGTGCACGCTCCGCTGCAGAAGGCCGTGGCGGTAGAGAACACGCACAACCGCGGCGGCGGCTCGGTGTGGCCGATCGCCACCCTGCGGGCCGTCTCGCAGGCGGCGCGCGAGGCCGGGCTGGCGCTGCACCTGGACGGGGCGCGTCTGTGGAATGCGAATGTCGCCTCGGGCGTGGCGCTCTCCGAGTATGCGGCGTGCGCCGACACCGTGAGCGTCGCGCTCAGCAAGGGGCTGGGAGCGCCGGCGGGCTCGCTGGTGGCCACCACACGCGCGCGGCTGCCGCTCCTCAAGCGCCTGCGCAAGCGTCTGGGCGGCGGAATGCGCCAGGTCGGCATCCTGGCGGCGGCGGGCCTGTACGCGCTCGATCACCACCTGCGGCGGCTCGACGAGGATCACCGCTGCGCCAAGGCGCTCGCGGAAGGCGTGCAGGGGATCCGTGGGCTGCGCTGCGCGATGCCCGAGACCAACCTGCTCTTCGTCGACGTGGACCTGCCGATGGGGGCCGCCGGCTTCGCCGCCGCGTGCAAGGCGGAAGGGCTGCTGTGCAACGCGGAAGGTGGCAAGGCGCGCGTTCGCCTCGTCACCCACCTCGACGTACCCCTGGCGCGCGCCGGTGATGCGGTCGCGCGCCTGAAACGGGCCGCCGCGCGCTGATCGGCTACACTCGCCGGGATGTCCGAGGCGCTCGCCGAGCATCCCGCGCCGCCGCCGCCGCGCTTCGTCGCGGAGCTCGACACCCTCATCCGCGCCCGCTACCCGCTCATTTATCTATTGACCTGGGAGGAGCAGCGGCTCGACGCCATCCTGCAGGACCTCGCGGCGCAGCACGGCAAGGTGCTGTTCGGCTGGTCGGTGACGCGCGGCCTGCGCCGCATCGGCGGCGCCCGCGCCGTCCCCCACCTCGACGCGCAGAAGAGCCCGGTGGAGATGCTCGCCACGCTCGCCAAGCTGGGCGAGCCGTCGCTGGTGGTGCTGAAGGACTTCCATCCCTACCTGGGGGACGCCCAGGTGGTCCGCGCGCTGCGCGAGCTGGCCCACGATCTGAAGTCCACCTACACGACCGTGATCCTGCTCTCGCCCGTGCTGCAGATCCCGGTCGAGCTGGAGAAGGAAGTCTCGGTCCTCGACGTGCCGCTCCCCGGGTTCCGGGACCTGTACCAGCTCTTGCGCGAGATCGTCCTGGTGGTGCGGCAAGGCAACCAGGCGACCATCGATCTGTCGCGCGAGCAGGCCGAGCAGCTCATCAAGGCGGCGCAGGGACTGACCTTGTCCGAGGCGGAGAACGCCTTTGCCAAGGCCATCGCCACCGACGGGGTGCTGGGCGCCCAGGACATCCGCCTGGTGCTCGACGAGAAGCGGCAGGTCATCCGCAAGAGCGGCCTGCTCGAGTTCGTCGGCGTGGACGAGGACCTGGGCAACGTCGGCGGCGTCGATTCGCTCAAGCAGTGGCTGGCGAACCGGGCGGCGGCGTTCGGCGAGCCTGCGCGCAAGTTCGGCCTGCCCGCGCCCAAGGGGCTCTTGCTGCTGGGGGTGCAGGGCTGCGGGAAGAGCCTCACCGCCAAGGCCATCGCCAACCAGTGGGCGCTGCCGCTCCTGCGGCTCGACATGGGAAGGATCTTCTCCAACTTCATCGGCAGCTCGGAGGAGAACCTGCGCAAGGCGATCCGCGTGGCGGAGAGCGTGGCGCCGGCGGTCCTCTGGGTGGACGAGATCGAGAAGGGCCTTTCGGGGACCGCCTCGTCCGGGCAGGTGGACGGCGGGGTCACCGCCCGCGTCTTCGGGGCGATGCTCACCTGGCTGCAGGAGAAGACCGCGCCCGTCTTCGTGGTGGCGACCGCCAACAACATCGAGGCGCTCCCGCCCGAGCTGCTCCGCAAGGGGCGCTTCGACGAGATCTTCTTCATCGACCTGCCCGCCAGCGCCGAGCGCCGGGAGATCTGGTCCATCCATCTCTCGCGCCGCAAGCGGGACCCCGCCCGCTTCGACCTGGCCGAGCTGGCGCAGATCTCGGAAGCGTACAGCGGCAGCGAAATCGAGCAGGCGGTGATCTCGGGGCTGCATTTCGCCTTCGCCGAGTCGGCGGAGCTGCAGCAGAAGCACCTCGTCCGCGCGGTCCAGGAGACGATCCCGCTGGCGACGACGATGGGCGAGGACATCGCCCGCCAGCGCGAATGGGCCAAGACGCGCGCGCGGCCCGCCTCCGGGCGGGTCAAGCCGCCCGAGGTGGCCTGATGGCCCGCCGGCTCACCCGGTTCCTGCGGCTCGAGCGTCCCCACCAGCCCGGGGAGCAGCACACGGCGGTGGCCAACCCGGCGCGCTTCGCTCCGGAAGAGCGGCGCGCGCCTGGCAGCGGCATCGAGACCGACGAGGAGCCCGAAGGCGCTCAGCCGTTCCTGCGCTGCGCACAGTGCGAGATGGACAACACCCGTTTCGCGGATCGCTGCGCGAACTGCGGCGCGCCGCTGCATACGCCGGAGCAGGACCTCTACAACCGGCAGCTCTGGCAGAAGCGGCGCACCGAGGCGGCGGCGGAGCAGGAGGCGCTGCGGAAGATGCACCAGCCAGCTACGCCGGACGGCGTGGGGCAGCCCGTCCACGACGCGCGATACGCGCTCGGCGAGGTGCTCGCCCGCGAGGTGGCCGACCGCGAGGAGACGCGCCTGTCCTGGATGTCCGGTGCAGTGGACGTTCCCTTCGGCATCCGGGCGGTGATGGCCATGCCGCCGCGGTGGCGCTGGCGCGCCGGAGGCGCGATAGCGCTCTGGCTGGGCGGCACCGGCGCTGCGGCGCTGCGCACGCACCATCCTACGCCGATCTGGCTGTTCTTCGGGTCTCTCGCGGTGCTGCTGGCGTTCTTCACGCCCGCGCGGCCGCGCCGGCGTTCGTGGTGGTGGTCCGGCGGGTGGTGGTAGCAGGCCAGACCCGTCGCCTTGAAAAACAAACTGGACTCTGGAGCCCGGCTATAGCAGGACGATTGGGCCGAATCTTCAATCGAGCCAGGAGGGACAGTGCCCCACGGCGTACGAAGACTTCTGTTCGCGCTCTTCTTCATGTCCGGGTTCTGCGGCCTGCTCTACCAGGTCGTCTGGGTGCGCATGGCGTACGCCTCGTTCGGCGTCATCACGCCGGTGCTCTCGATCGTCATTTCGGTCTTCATGCTCGGGCTGTTCGCCGGCTCGTGGATGGCCGGCAAGGTGGTGGGACCGCTCTCGAGCCGCCGCTGGCCCTCCGCCGTATGGCTCTACGCCGCGGCGGAGTTGCTCATCGCGGCAGGCGCGTTCGCGGTCCCGCGGCTGCTTGCGCTGGGCGAAACCTGGCTCCTGCGCGCGGGCGAGAGCGACTCCTTCACCTACCTGCTCTGGTCGGGACTGATCCTGGCGGCGGTGATCCTGCCTTGGTGCATCTTCATGGGGGCGACGTTCCCCTTGATGATGGCATTCGTGAAGGAGCGCGACGGCAGCGAGCGCGCAAGCTTCAGCTTCCTTTACCTCGCGAACGTCATCGGAGCCATGGCGGGCACCCTGGTGACCGCGGTCGTGCTGATCGAGGCGCTGGGCTTGGGCCGCACGCTGCTCGTGGCCGCGAGCATGAACCTGTTCGTCGCGCTCTGTGCCGCTGCGCTGGGGCTACGTCCTGCCGCGGTTCCGGCACCGGCGCGCGAGGCGGCCGCTCCAGTCCCGGCCGCGAGGCCGCCTGCGAATGCGCGCGCCATTGCTTTGATCCTCTTCACCACCGGGTTCACCTCGATGGCCATGGAAGTGGCGTGGACACGCGCGTTCACGGCCGTGCTGGGGACGCAGGTGTATTCGTTCGCGGCGCTCCTCTTCGGATACTTGCTCGCGACCTGGGTCGGTTCGCTCGCGTACCGGCGAGACCTTGCCAAAGGCGGCGTGGTGCCGACCGAACGGATCGTGGCGTGGCTCGCGATCGCGGCCACGCTTCCCATCGTGCTCAACGACCCGCGCCTCCACCTGCACATCGCGGGCGTGTTCCTCGGTATCCTGCCGTTCTGCGGTCTGCTCGGATATCTGACGCCGAAGCTCATCGACCGCTACTCGGCCGGCAGCCCCGATGCGGCCGGCTTCTCGTACGCGCTGAACGTCCTGGGCTGCATCGTCGGGCCCCTGTTCGCGTCTTACGCGCTGCTGCCGCTGCTCGGCGTCAAGCTCACGCTGCTCCTGCTCGCGGCGCCCTACCTGGTGCTGCTCGCGATCCGCCGTACGCGGAAGGTAGGCTATGCGGCCGCCGCGCTCTTCCTCGTCGCCTCGTTCGTCAGCAAGACCTACGAAGACCAGGTGCAGGGGTTCCACGGCGAGGGCCTGGTGCGCCGCGACTATACGGCCACGGTCATTTCCTACGGCCAGGGCATGGAGCGGCGCTTGCTGGTCAACGGCGTGGGCATGACGCACCTGACGACCATCACCAAAGTCATGGCGCACCTGCCACTCGCAGTGGTCGGGGAGCCCAGGTCGGCGCTGGCGATCTGCTTCGGCATGGGAACCACGTACCGCTCCCTGCTGAGCTGGAAAGTGCGCGCGACCGCGGTGGAATTGATCCCCGGCGTCAAGGAGTCGTTCCCCTACTTCTTCGACGACGCGGCCGCGCTGTTGCGGCGTCCGGAGGGAAAGATCGTCGTCGACGACGGCCGGCGCTTCCTGCGCCGGACGGCCGAAACCTTCGACGTGATCACGCTCGATCCTCCTCCCCCGGTCGAAGCAGCGGCCTCGAGCCTCCTCTATTCCGAGGAGTTCTACGCGGCTGCCAAGGCCCGATTGACTCCCGGCGGGATCGTGCAGCAGTGGGTGCCGAACACCGAGCGGCGCATCGTGCAGGCCGTCGCGCGGTCGTTGCTCGCGTCCTTCCCCTACGTGAAGATGTATCGCTCCTTCGAGGGGCCCGGCCTGGACGAGTCTGGGTTCGGGTATCACTTCCTCGCCTCGCTCCGCCCGATCGAGGTGCCCTCGGCGGAAGTGCTCGCCGCGCGCATGCCGGAGAGCGCCAAGGCCGACCTGGTCGAATGGGTGCAGGACAAGGACGCGACGAGGTTCTTGCGGGTGGTCCTCGACCACGAAACCGATCCGGAGGAATTCGCCCGCGGCTCCGACGTGCGCATCACCGACGACCGGCCCTTCAACGAGTACTACCTGCTTCGCCGGCTGCTGCCCGCGATGCGGGAGCCGGTCGTGGCCGCAGCACGGGCCGCGGTCGAGGCGCGCTGACCCGGACGGGTCGGAGCAGATCCGTCAACAGGTAGGACCCTGTCAGCGGCAGCGGAGCTTGGTGTCGGCGCAGCGGCGGCAGGTGGCGCGGCAGGACTCCACCTCGTTCGCTGCTCTCGTCGCCGGTAGGAAGCCGGTCGATGGGGCTGGCTCGGCTCCGCTGGCCAGTGCATTGGCGAACGGTGTGTTGCCGGCGGCGGGCGAGGGTGATTGCTGGCCGAAGAAACCTGCCGCGAGACCCAGGGCGGCCAGCGCTCCCATCGTTTCTCCAAAGTCGCGGGCGCGCGCCCGTTCCGCCACGGCACTGCAATCCGGACAGTCGAGGTTCTCGCAGTCCCAGTCCGCCATGCGGCGGCAGAGATCGGCGTTGCCCTGCCGTTCCGCTTCCGCCGAGAAGCGCGGCGCCGGCGGAGGTGCCGGCGGGGGTCGCTGCGCCACCATGCAGCCGGCCAAGAGGAGCAAGAGCGGCAGCGCGCGCATTCTCATGGGAGGGAGGAGCATCGAGACTTACCTCCAGGTTCGGCCTGCGGCCAGGCGCCCTCCGTCAAGACCCGGCAATGGCCTGGCGGGCCACCAGCTCTCGGGTCCAGTGGATCTTGGGGAGTCTCGTTTCGAGACCCCCTCTCGTTTTCGGATGGGCCGGCGGGGACGGCTCCCCTCTGCGCGTGTGCGGCACGCGGCTCGCAATGGCACGCGCACGTGCATGCCTCGCTCCATTGCGCCGCGCTCCTCGGCGCGACGGCCGTGCCGGTCTCGGTGCAGGTCGACCTGGCGCGCGGGCTGCCAGGGTTCTTCCTGGTCGGGCTGCCCGACGCGGCCTGCATCGATGCGAGGGTCCGCGTGGTCACCGCAGTCCGGAACGCCGGCTGGGAGCTTCCGCACAAGCGCGTCACGGTGAACCTGGCGCCCGGCGATGTGCGCAAGGAAGGTGCTGGGTTCGACCTGGCCATCGCGCTGGGGCTGCTGCAGGCCGCCAATCTGGTCGCACCCGCCGCCGGGCCGATGCTGGTCATGGGCGAGCTGTCCCTCTCCGGCGACGTGCTGCCCGTCCGCGGAGTGCTTCCCATCTCGCTGCTCGCGCGACGGATGGGCATCGGCCGCATCATCGTGCCCGAGCTGAACGGGCCGGAGGGAGCGCTCGTCGAGGACCTCCGGGTCGACGCAGTCCGCACCCTGGCCGAGGCGGCGCAGGTGTTCTCGGGGGAGCTGTCCGTTCCGCCGTCGCCCGCCGAGGCCCAGCCAAGCCGCGACGCGATGCTGGATCTGTCTGACGTGCGGGGGCAGGAGACATGCAAGCGCGCTTTGGAGATCGCCGCCGCGGGCGGGCACAGCGCGCTTCTCGTCGGACCGCCCGGCGCGGGCAAGACCATGCTGGCCCGCCGCATTCCGGGGCTCTTGCCACCGCCTTCCTTTGAGGAGGCGGTCGAGGCGACCTCGGTGTGGTCCGTCGCGGGGCGGCTCGGCGCCCGGCAGGGATTGCTCACCCAGCGACCTTTCCGCGCGCCGCACCACACCATTTCCGTCGCCGGGCTCGTCGGGGGTGGTTCACCTCCGCGTCCGGGCGAAGTCTCGCTCGCGCATCGAGGTGTCCTTTTCCTTGACGAGCTGCCCGAGTTCGGGCGCGCTGCCCTCGAGGCCCTCCGCCAACCCCTCGAGGACGGCGAGGTCGCGGTGGTCCGCGCGCGCGGCGCCGCGCTGCTCCCTTCCCGCTTCATGCTCATCGCGGCGATGAATCCCTGCCCTTGCGGATACGAGGGCGATCCGCGGTGCCAGTGCACCGTGCTGGAGAAGCAGCGGTACCGCAGACGCGTCTCGGGCCCCATTCTCGACAGGATCGATCTGCACGTCGAAGCCGGGGCGCTGAAGCCGTCGGAGCTGGCCGCGATGCCGGCCGGGGACAGCTCGGCGGCGGTCCGGGACCGCGTAGCGATCGCACGCGAGCTGCAGCGCCAGCGGTTCCGCGCAATGCCCGGCGTGTACGCCAACGCCCAGCTCCGAGGGCGGGCGCTGCGCGAGCTGTCTCGCGCCTCGATCGATGCGCGGGCGGTGCTGGCGAAGATGATGGAGCGGCTGGGCCTGTCCGCGCGGGCGCACGACCGCGTGCTGAAACTTGCTCGAACCGTGGCCGATCTCGACGACGGGCATCCGACCGTCGAGGCCAAGCATGTGCTCGAAGCGGTGCAGTACCGCTGCCTGGATCGCCCGGTCCAGGGCCGGTCGGCCCCGCCCGTTCCGAGCATCCATCTGGCGCGGGATGCCGCGCTGCAGGCAGTTCCCCCGGACGCGTCGTCCGGGGCCATTCCGGAGGTGACGTGAGCAAGATATCGGAGAAGCTGAAAGCCATTCTCGCGGCGATGGGCGCCATCGAGAAGCAGTTCGGCAAGGGCGCGATCATGCGCCTGGGAGAGGGCGATCAAGCCGCCCAGCCGATCTCGGTCATCGAGAGCGGCTCGCTGGGGCTGGACATCGCGCTGGGCTGCGGCGGGTATCCGCGCGGCCGGGTGGTGGAGATCTACGGGCCCGAGTCGAGCGGGAAGACGACTCTCACGCTGCATGCCATCGCGCAGGTGCAGGCGCAAGGCGGGTGCGCCGCCTTCATCGACGCGGAGCACGCGCTCGACGTGGCTTACGCCAGGAAGCTGGGCGTGAAGATCGAGGAGCTGCTCATCTCCCAACCCGACACCGGCGAGCAAGCCCTGGAGATCACGGAGACCCTGGTGCGCAGCGGAGCGGTCGATCTGGTGGTGATCGACTCGGTGGCCGCGCTGGTGCCCAAGGCCGAGATCGAAGGCGAGATGGGCGACCAGCACATGGGCCTGCAGGCGAGGCTCATGTCGCAGGCGCTGCGCAAGCTGACCGCCGTGGTGAGCCGCAATGGGGCGACGGTCGTGTTCATCAACCAGATCCGCATGAAGATCGGGGTCGTCTTCGGGTCTCCGGAGACCACTACCGGCGGAAACGCGCTCAAGTTCTACTCCTCGGTGCGCCTGGACATCCGCCGCATCGGTGCGGTCAAGGAAGGCGATCAGGTGATCGGATCGCGTACGCGGGTCAAGGTGGTGAAGAACAAGCTGGCGCCGCCGTTCCGCGAGGCCGAGTTCGACATCCTCTACGGGGTGGGCATCTCGCGCCCGCACGAGCTTCTCGACCTCGCCTGCGAGCGCGGCCTGGTCGAGAAGAGTGGCGCCTGGTTCACGCTCGGCGGGGAGCGATTCGGTCCCGGCCGCGAGAAAGCCGCCGATGCGCTGAAGCAGAACGCGGAGCTGGCCGCGGGGCTGGCGCGCGCGGTGCGCGACGCCGCGAACGCGGCCCCGCCGCCGCCCGCCGCGCAGCTCGAAGCCGCGGCCTGAAGTACGGGGCGAGATGGAGTGGAGTCGCTGCCCGGGGCGGAGGCGCGGGCGTGGGGAGGGCGGCGTGCAGGGGAGCGGAGGCGGGCGGAGCTTGCCTCCGCTCCTCGAAGTGATGGCAGGTGGCGGTGTCCGCGCCGCGCCGGCGGCCAGATCGCGGCGCGCCGAGCGGCGCGAGTCGGTGGTCCTGCTGCGCCTGGAGGACGCGTGCGAGCACGGGCTCGGGTTCATCTGGATCGAGGTGTGGAGACGGTCACGTCCGGTTGAACACGGCCGCGCCCCAGGCGTTCACGGCCACGCCGATGGCGGCGAGCAGCCAGAAAACGCCATCCAGCGCGCGCCCGGAGAGGGCGAGGAGGAGGATCAAGTAAGGCGTGTAATCGAGCGAGAAGCGGAACCCGAACTGCTGCCACCCGTTGTTCTGATAGAGGAAGCCCGGCAGCGCCACGGCCGCAAGCGTGATCCAGAGGATCCGCCACAGCCGTGGACGCTCGCGCGGAAAGAGGAGCAGCGCGAAGAGGGGCGTGGTGACGAGCAGGCTCATTCCATTGGGGTCGTACGCCAGGCGGAATGGCTGCAGCTCGATCTTTGGCAGGAGCAGGAAGGCGGAACGGAGATTCCGCCCCAGGTAATGGAGGCTGAACAACCCGTACTCGCGGATGTCCCGGTTGACCCGGTTCGCGTACAGGTGCGAATGGCCGAACTCGGCCGGATTGCCGAACCGGACGTGATTCATCCAGGCCATCGTCGCGGCGATCGCCGCGACGGGCGCGGCGAACAGCGCGAGACGCTGCCCAGCCTTCTTGAGGCGTTGCGCATCGCCGAGCGCCGCGCGCACATTCGAGCGATCCAGACGTCCACCGTCCAGGACGGCCTCGAGCAGGAAGAAGACGGCCGAGAA
>DATFUN010000448.1:0-2374 GCA_035260805.1 Myxococcales bacterium
GCCTGCGAACGCAGCCAGAGGGAGTCGCCGGCAGCGCCCCGCGCGCGGACCCAGCCCGAAGGCTCGATCGCCACCGCGAGCGGCGCGAACTGGAAACGCTGCTCGACGCGGTGCTGGCCGGAACCCTCGATGTCGTCGACGAGCACCCAGAGCTGACGCCTCACGAAGAGCACGCGCCGCCGGTGCCGAACCGCGCCGCCCAGGCGGGCATAGGCGTCGTGGTCGCCGCTGGCGAAGTCGAGCGATTCGCTCAGGACCCAGCTGCGCAGATGCGCTTGCGGCCGCTCGCTCCACGAGAACGGCCCGGCGGGCCGGGCCTGGCTGACGCCATCCAGCGTCACCGTGCTGTGCGCGAGCGAGCTGCGAAAGTGGTTGCGCAGCTCCGGGTCCTGCGTGTAGGCGTAGGTTCCCGGATCGACGAGGAAGGGCTGCCCGAAGGCGCTGACCTGGATGCTCAGCAGGTCGGCGTGGCCGTGCCCGCCGCTCGTGGGGCAGCCGAGCGGGCCCGCGTCGAAGATCAGTTGGTGGCCGGCCGCATCCCAACCGCTGCGGAAGACCGCGTAGCCTCCCGCCGCGAAGACCCGCGAGGGGGATTCCGCGGGCGGTCGGGGTGGGAGCGCGTCGAAGGCGGCGAGCCCCTGGGGGCCGAGCAGCCACAGCAGCTCGGGAGGCGCTTCCCTCGGCAGAGAGGCCGCCGAGTCGCACGCCACCGGAGGCTCCGCTGCGCCGGCGGCCCAGGCGTAGTCGGAGCGTCCGAAGAGCGCCGCCGCGACCGCAAATAGCCCGGAGGCGTCTTGCGGCTCGCGCGGGACGAGGGGCAGCAACCGCCCGCCATCGGCATCGCCGATCGCGGGCAGACCGCCGTCGGGCCGGCGCACGAACAACAGGAAGTCGAGGAGTCGCTGCACCCACGTGCCGACCTCGGCGGGCACTTCGAGGTGGTTGCGCGCGGCGAGCACGAGAAAGTGCAGATAGATCTCTACCGTGTAGCACTGATAGGCGGTGGACTGCTCGAAATACACGCCGTCCTCGAGCACCTGGCGCGGGATCTCATCCAGGAGAATGCGCGTCCCGGTGTCGCGCCAACGGCGTGCCGCCGCGAGCTCGGGAAACAGCAGACCGGCGTAGACCAGTCCGAGAGCCTCGCCGGTGAGGTGCGTGTTGGGCGAGAAGTAGTTGGACAAGAAGGCGGCGACGTGGGCCGCCTGGCTCTGAAGCGAGTCGCGCAGCGCGTGGAAGAGCTCGGGGCGCACCTCCGGCGAGCCCCGGAACAGCACGAGCGCCCAGCACCAGGCGATCAGGCGGAACGCCAGCTCGAGGCTGCTCGTCCAGTTGATCCCACGGCTTCTCGGGTTTGCGGCCAGCCAATCCCGCACGTACCCGGCGAAGGCCGCGGCGTAACGCTCATCGCCGGTGATCCGGTACGCCTGGCCGAGCGCCACCATCCATTGGTGCCGGTTGAGCTCCCAGATGAGCTTGCTGTCCCCGACGCTGCGCGCGTCCAGGGGCCGTACGCGGCTCCAATGCCCGCGGGGGGCCCTGCGGCCGGCCAGCGGATCGAAGTGCCAGTCGACGGGGCGCCCGAAATCGAGATCCCGGTATCCGAGCAGATCGAAGCGCCCACGACAGGCGGCGTCCGCGACGGCGAGCACGCGGGCGACGGCGGCCGGCGCGCGCTCCTGCACGAGACCTGGCGTCTCGTCGCTCGTGGCGCCGGCGAAAAAGCGCGTCCGGCACCCGGCGAGGAAGGAGTCGAGAGGCGCTCTCGTCGGCTTGGCACGGGGGCCGCGGGCAGCGAGGGTCGGCGGGGCCCAGCGATCGAGCCATTTCCAGGCCTCGACTCGGCCGCGGAACGCGACCTCGGCCGGTGGCATGTGCAGTACGCGGGCCAGCTTCATGCAGCCTCCGTCCTGGAATCCGTCGCCTGCGCGTAGACCTCCATCCAGGAGCGCCGCGCATAGGCCCAGGTGTAGCGCTCCACCTGGCGCCGCGCGCGCTGCGCGATCCCGGCCGCGGCCACCGGGTGGGCCAGCAGGTCGCCCACCGCGCGCGCCATAGCCGAAGGATCGCTCGCGGGCACGAGACGCCCCGTCTCCCCGTCGCGCACGAGGGAGGGAATGTCGCCGGCTGCGCTCGTGACCACCGGCAGTCCGGCGGCCATCGCCTCCAGCAGGGTCACCGGCTGGTTGTCGATGAGGGAGGCGTTCAGCATGATGTCCGCGGAGTCCAGCAGCCCGGGCATGCCCCCGGGCTCCACCCGCCCGACGAACCGGACGCCGGCCTCTCCGAGGTCGGCGGCGAGCCGCCGCAGCGGCTCCGCCTGGCTGCCCTGACCGGCCACGGTGAGGCTCGCGTCCGGCCATTGGGCCCGCAC
>DATFUN010000449.1:0-4251 GCA_035260805.1 Myxococcales bacterium
CGCCCGCGACCGGACCCACGAGAGGAACCTCACCCCGGGCGAGCTGGCGGACGCCTTCGGACGCGCCGGGCTCCGGGAGGTCCAGCTAGCCGAGGACGGCTTCGAGCTGGATTTCGACGAGTGGTTCGATCGCGGGACGCCCGCTCTGCCCAAGGCCGAGGTGCGCGCCCGCGTGCTCGCCGGCCGCGCGCGGGGCTTCGACGTCCGGCCTCGGCCGGACGGAGGCATCACGATCCGCTGCGTCCGGGTGCTGGTGCGCGGGGTCCGCTGAGGCCGCGGCCCGGGCGTTCGCCTGCTGCGGTCAGCCCCTCAGGCGGCGAGGCGGTCTGCCAGCCAAGCGCGCGCCGGCGCCGCGCCGACGCCGTGCCTCTCCAGACCCGGAAAGACGACCTCTTCGAGGGTGCGGATGAAGATCTCGCGCTTGCGTGTCCGCGGGAGAACGCCGTGGAGGAGGAGGTCGTCGGGTTCCGCTGCTGGCTGTCCGGACGTCAATATCCCCTCGTCCACGCTTCCCTCCAGCATCGAGGGCACCCAGGCGGAAAGGAACGACACGTCCCGCATCTCCGCTTCGCGGGCGAGGTGTGCCCAGCCCATCTGCCCGTGCACGACCTCGTCCCGGGCAATCTCGTGCAGGACCGTCCGGACCCGGGGCTCGACCTGCTCCGCCAGGAGCGTCGCCAGCGTGGCGACGCTTTCCGTTTCCGTGATGCAGCACGCGGCGACCACCTCGTAGAGGACGGCGTCGCGCGGACCCAGGCTCCGGGGGGCTATGCGGACGTCCATCGTGCTCGCCGGGGCGGGCGACCCGTAGGCGGCCGCGAGCTCTGCACAGAGCAACGCATGGCGATCCTCGTCGCCGGCCGCGCGGCGCAGCAAGTCGGGCACCGGGGATGCGGGGTCGAACACAGGGATGGCGTCGGCTAG
Source organism: Myxococcales bacterium (assembly GCA_035260805.1). Taxonomy (GTDB): domain Bacteria; phylum Myxococcota; class Myxococcia; order Myxococcales; family 40CM-4-68-19; genus VBKO01. The sequence goes on from DATFUN010000449.1 coordinate 925, forward strand.
CCGGGCGAAGCGGGTCGAGGCCTCGCGCTCGACGCGGGCGCGGAACGCCCAGGCCGCGCCCGCCAGGCGCCGCACCTCGTCCATCACCAGCCGAGGACTCCGCCGCCGCCCCCGTCCGCCGCGCTTCCGCCGTCCGCCGCCTGCGTCTGGGCAGTGCCGCCGTCCGCGTCCTGCGTCTGGGCAGACCGGCTGTCCGACGAGGCTCCGCCGTCGCGATCGTCGGCCTTCTTGTCGGCTGCGGGCTGGGCCTGGCCAGGGCCGGCGCAGCCCGATGCGGATCCCACGATCGCCCCACCCAGGACGAGCAGGCGGAACAGCTTGCTGAACAGCATTGGTTCCTCCTTCCGGAACGCCCCGGAGCCTAAGCGAGTCGGGCGGAAACCGCACGCGCGTCAATGCGGTTTCCGGCCGACGAAAGTTGCCGGGCGACTCGTAGTCACAAACCCAGAAGTCCCAGGACGGGAGTTGCGCGCCGAAGGGCGAGTTGGTGTCGCAGGTCCGCCGGGCGCAGTCGGCGCGCCGCGTGTCCCGCCAGACGATCTGCCTGTAGTGGCCGCACTGCTTGCCCGGCGCGCAGCTGTTGCTTGCGTAGTCGTAGTCCTGCGCCTCGCCCGCCTAGTCCGAGACCGCGTCCGCCAGCGTCCAGCGGTTCGCGGGGGCGCTGGCCGCGATGTTCTCGCCACGGTCGCCGCGCCCCGGGGTTGTTCTGGTAGGCGCAGCGATCCGCCCATGCAAGCGAGCAGGAGGACCGCCACCACCGGACGCAGCGCATCTGCGGGAAGTTACTCATGCCCGGGCGGCGAATCGACGTCCGGCCGCCCAGCAGGCGTCCGGGAACTCGGGCGGAGCCGGCGCGGCCTGGAATCGGTGTTACGCTCGGCCCGGAGGGTCACAGGTGGCGCTGCCGTTGCTGGCCGAGCTGAAGCGCCGGCGCGTCTTCCGCGCGCTGCTAGGCTACGCCATCATCGCATTCGCCGTCCTACAGATCATCGAGCCCATCATCCACGGCCTGCAGCTGCCCGACTGGACTCTCTCGCTGGTGGTGGTCGGGATCGGCATCGGCTTTCCCCTGACCCTCGCGCTGGCCTGGGTCTTCGACCTGTCGGCCAGCGGCATCGAGCGGACCCGCCCGGTCCCCGTGGAAGGAAGCCGCCGCGCCTCGGTCGCCTGGCTCGCGCTGCTCGCCGCCGGCGTGGCGCTTCTGGGCGTCGCCGTGGTGGCGTGGCATTTCGCCCTGCGGCCGGGCGCGCGCGGGCCCGCGGCGCCGTCGGCCCCCTCCGTGGCCGTGTTGCCGTTCGTGAACATGAGCGCGCAGAAAGACGACGAGTACTTCTCGGACGGGATCACCGAGGAGGTGATCAACGCTCTCGCCAACGTCGAAGGGCTCCGCGTCGTCTCGCGCACCTCTGCATTTGCGTTCAAAGGCAAGAACCTGAGCGTGCGCAAGATCGGCGAAGAGCTGGCGGTGGCCACGGTCCTGGAAGGAAGCGTCCGCCGCCAGGGCGACGACGTGCGCATCGTCGCCCAGCTGATCAATGCGGTGGACGGCTACCACCTGTGGTCGAAGACCTACGATCGCAAGCTGGAGAACGTCTTCGCGGTGGAGGACGAGCTGGCGCGCTCCATCACCGATGCGCTCCGACCTCAGCTGCTCAAGCAGGCGCCGCCGCTGGTCGGCCAGGCGACCGCGAGCACCGAGGCGCACGACCTCTACCTGCGCGGACGCCACTTCTGGAACAAGCGAACGACGGACGACTTGAAGCGGGCCGCCGCGCTTTTCCGGCAGGCGCTCGACCTGGACCCCAGATACGCGCTCGCTCATGCAGGGCTGGCCGATTCGTACGCGCTCCTCGCGGAGTACAGCCCGGTGCGGCCGGGCGACGTCCTCCCCCAGGCCGCGGAGCATGCCCGCAAGGCGCTCGAATTGGACCCCGCGCTGGCCGAGCCTCACGCGACGGTCGGGCTGCTGGCGATGAGCGAGTACGACTGGACCGCTGCAGAGCGGGAGTTCAAGCGCGCCATCGAGCTGCGCTCCGCATACGCAACCGCGCACCAATGGTACGCGCTGCTCCTCGTGACGCTCGGTCGGCTGGCCGAAGCGCGCGTGCAAGCGGAGCAGGCGGTGCAGCTCGATCCCGCTTCGCCGGTGGTCAACAACATGCTGGGCCTGGTGCTCTACGCGAGCGGCGACTATCCGCGCGCGATCGAGGCGTTCCGCCGCACCCTGGAGCTCGAGCCTGGCGCGGCGATGGCGCGCGGCTTTTTGGCCTGCGCCTACGTCGGCGCGGGCAGGAAACAGGAGGCGCTGGCGGAGATCGCCCACGTCTCGGACGGGGATCTTGACCATGCCGCGCTGCGGGCGTGGGTCCTTTGGTCAGCCGGCGAGCGCGACGCCGCGCGGCAGCTGGCGCGAGAGCTGTTGGACCGTCCCGGGCGAGGGCCGATGCGGCCAGGGCTGCAGGCCGCTCTGTACGCGTACCTGGGCGAGCGCGACCGCGCGTTTGCCTTGCTGGATCGCGCCTACGCCGAGAAGGATTGGTCGCTCCGGGAGGTGAAGGTGAGCCCGATGCTGGATCCGCTCCGCGACGACCCTCGATTCGCGAAGCTCTTGAAAAAGCTGAACCTGGGGTGAAAGGCGCCGGGGAGATTGCCTGAGCGTTCACTAGGAGTGAATGCGGGCACAATCCTCTCGTCTGTCCCAGCGTGTCCGGGTAGAGTGCGAAAATGGATTCAAGTGTCCGTGTTTCGACAGGAATCGAGGGACTGGACCACATCCTGGGCGGGGGGTTGCCAGCCGCTCGTTTCCACCTCGTCCAGGGCGATCCCGGCGCGGGCAAGACCACGCTGGGGCTGCAGTTCCTGCTCGAGGGGATGCGCCGCGGCGAGAACGTGCTCTACGTGACGTTGTCCGAGACCGGCGAGGAGCTGCGTTCCGTTGCCCGCTCCCACGGCTGGGACGTTTCGAGCTTGCCGGTGTTCGAGCTGGCCGCAGGTGTCGAGTACTTGAACCTTTCCGAGCAGAACACGCTGTTCGAGCCGTCGGAGGTCGAGCTGGCCGAGGTCACGCGCGCCCTGCTCGCCGACATCGACCGGGTGAAGCCCCTGCGCGTGGTCTTCGATTCGCTCTCCGAGCTGCGGCTCCTTGCGCAGAGCGCGCTCCGTTACCGGCGCCAGCTCCTCGCGCTCAAGCAGCACTTCGCGGAGCGCGGCGCGACCGTCTTGATGGCCGACGATCGGACCAGCGATGCCAGCGACGTGCAGCTGCAGAGCCTCGCGCACGGGGTGATCTCGCTCGAGCAGCTCTCCCCCGTGTACGGGCCGGAGCGC
>DATFUN010000450.1:0-2269 GCA_035260805.1 Myxococcales bacterium
GCGGCGGCCCAGGCAGCGGCGGGTCCGGGGGCGCCGGCCGCGATGGCGAGCAGCGCCGCCTGGGCAAGCCACAGGCCGGCCAGGAAGACCAGCGCGCCGAAGAGCACACCCGCGACGAGCGTCAGCGAGACGGTCGTCCGGCGGGGAGCGCCCGGCTCTCTCGCCTCGCGCAGCAGGTCGCGGCGCGCCTCGGCCGGCGGTTCGGTCTCCAGCTTGCGGCGCTCGGAGAGCGCTTCTCCACGGGGGAGGTCGGGCTCCGCGCTCGCGTGCGCGAACGCGACGAAGAGGATGGCTCCGCCGACCATATACGCGGGGAACAGCGAGAGGGCGGCGGTGAGGAAGATGGCGCCCGCGCGGCCGCGCGACATCGCTGCAGCATCCGAGAGCAGCCCCATCCCGCCCTTCTACGGCATCTGGGGCGAGAGCGCTGCCTGCGGCGCCCGGTCGTCCTCCAGCAGGCGGCGGTAGACCGCGCCGTAGCCCTCGGCCATTCGTGCGAGGGTCAGCTCGGCCTCCACCCGCTCCCGCCCGCGAAGGCCCATGGCCGCCGCGCGCTCCGGGTCCGAAAGCAGCTCGACCAGCTTGTCCGCCAGCGAAGCGGCGTCCCCGTAGGGCACCAGGAGCCCGTTCTCGCCGGGCCGGATCAGCTCCGGGTTCCCGCCCACCGCGGTCGCCACGATCGGCAGCCGCGTGGCCATCGCCTCCATGAGCGCGTTGGAGAGGCCCTCTGCGCTCGAGCACAGGCAGCCCGCCTTGGCGCGCGCCAGGATGGCCGGCACGTCGAGGCGATGACCCAGCAGGAACACGCGGTCCGTGAGGCCCAGCGCGGCGATGCGCTTCTCGAGGAGCTCGCGCTCAGGACCCTCGCCCGCGCAGAGGAACTTCGCGCGGGGCAGCCGGTCGCGTAGGAGCGCCGCCGCTTCCACCAGGGTGCGATGGCCCTTGACCGGCCACAGGTTGCCGATGACCGCCACCGGCACGTCGTCCGGGCCGACGGGCAGCGGCGCCTGCAGCGGCTGCGCGGCGAGCCGGTCGAAATGCGGGAGATCGATCCCGTTCCGTACCACCACCACGCGCTCGGGCCTGCAGCGCTCGTCGCGGATGCACACCTCGCGCACCGCGTCCGCGTTGGCCACGACCAGGTCGGCGTGGCGGGCGTTCCACTTCTCCGCCTCGCGGTGCCATTTGCCGAATCCCTGGCGCAGGTGGCCGAGGTCGACCCGGCTGACGATCACCTTCGCCCCGGCCAGGCGGCCGGCCGCGAAGGCGAGGAGGTTGGTGTTGAAGTCGGTGGCGTGGACGATGCGCACCCCGTGCTCGCGCATCAGCGCAGCCATCCGGGCGATCTGCTTGAGCGTGTTCGCACGCAGCATCGATCCTTTGAGCGGGAAGAGCACCGGCTCGTACCCCAGCGAGCGGACCTGGTCGAGCATCGGACCGGACAGTTCCAGGCACCCGACCAGCGCGCCGAAGCCCGGCAGGTGCAGCCGCAGCCGCTCGACGAACTGCCGCTCCGCTCCGCCGATCCAGAAGCGGTTGACGAGATGCAGAACCGGGATCCCCATCGTTCCCGCAAGGTGCTCATTCCGGCACGGCCCGGCGAGCCCTCGACCCCCGACCACCCGCCCCCTGACGCACCGCGCCGTGCGCTGGAGGAGCCAAAAAGATCACCGCGGAGGCGCGGAGAGCGCGGAGAATTGTTCTGGCCAGCGAATGTCCGCGTCCTCCGCGCCTCCGCGGTGATCCTTGAAGCCGGAGCGGCGCGTGGTAGAGGCGCGGGATGGATGTCGGAGAGTTTGATTACGGGTTGCCGGAGGAGTTGATTGCGCAGGAGCCGTTGCCCGAGAGGGATGCGTCGCGCCTGTTGGTGCTGCCGCGCGAGCGGGGTCAGGCGGAGCACCGGATGGTGAGGGACCTGCCGGCGGTGCTTCGGCCGGACGACCTCTTGGTGGTGAACGACGCGCGGGTGATCCCGGCACGGGTGCGCGGGCGCAAGGAGGGGACGGGCGGCAACGTGGAGTTGCTGCTCGTCGAGCCGCTGGGCGGAACGGACTGGCTGGCGCTTTCGCGGTCCTCGAAGCCGCTGCGCGCGGGGACCGCCGTCGAGGCGCACGGAGCGCGCCTCCAGATCCTCGAGTCGCGCGGAGAGGGAGAGGTCGTGGTGCGGCTTGCGGCCGAAGGCGAGGAGCTGTGGCGCTACCTGGACGAGGCCGGCGAGATGCCGCTGCCGCCGTACATCGATCGGCCGGCGAGCGCGGCGGACCGCGAG
>DATFUN010000451.1:0-2574 GCA_035260805.1 Myxococcales bacterium
GCACCACCGCCGGATTCGAGATCGTCGCGTGGCCGGGCGCCAGTCGCACGTAGGCGTCGCCGCTCGCGGTCGCGCCGCGATACGGGACGGTCGCGGTGATGTGGAGCGTATCGTCCGGAGTCGGGCTCTGCAGCGCGCGCACCTCGAACGACGCCCGCGCCTCGCGCCGCGTGCCGTCGGACAGCGTCTCGACCAGGCGCAGGGTCTTGCTGCCCACCGAGCGGTAGCGGGCCGTGCGCCGCTCGCCGAGTCGTAGCGCCTGCAGGCCGGAGCCGTCGTCGAGGTCCACCTCGACGGCTCGCGGCCGCGCGCTGCCGATCCATCGCTCCGGCGCGAGCGAGAACTCCACCTCGGCGCCGCGGTAGGTGTGATCGAGCAGCGCCGCCAGCGCGAACACCCGGGAGCCGGCCAGGGCCTCACCGGTCAGGATCTCGAGGCGGTCCCCCACCTGCCGTGCCGCTCCGCGCTCGAGCGCGTCCGGCCGCAGGCGATCGTAGGCTCGATCCAGCACGGCGAGCGGGATCACCCGATCGCGCCGCGCGGCGGTGCGCACCTCCGACATGAGCACGAGGGGATCCGGCGTGGCTCCCGGAACGTCGGAGGCACGGCGCACCTGGTCGACCATCTGACGCCACTGCGCGGCGTTCGCGACCGGCGTCGCCGGGCTACCGTCGAAGCGCTCGAGCGCGACGAGCGGGAGCACGCGGTCCGCCAGCACCCCGCTGGGCGGAGCCAGCGGGACCGTCCCCGGCGGCGCGGCCGCGACGCCGGACGCGGCACAGCAGGCGAGCGCGATGACCGCAGGGAGGAAGCGCATGCCATCATCTTCCGCGGCGGCTTGGCGCCGGTCAACCCCGACCTCGCCGCGTCCGTGCCGCGCCCCGCCGCGCCGGCGCCCGGCCGCTTCCTCCGGAGTGTGGGAATGCTAGGGTGCCGCCTTCGCTCGGGCATCCCCTCGTCCGCGAGGGCGTGCCTCGCGTCGCCAGCGACTCCCTCCATCGAAAGGCCTGTCATGAAGCGCCTGGTCGCCGTCCTCTTGCTGCTCGCGCTCGTCCCGGCCGCGCCGTCGCGCGCCGTCGAGCGCGGCGCCATCGAGACGAAATACACCTGGAACACGGCGGACATCTTCGCCAACGACCAGGCCTGGACCCAGGCCCGTGCCGACCTGGAACGCCGGATCCCGGGGCTCGCGAAGCACAAGGGGCACGTTGGCGAGTCGGCCGCGACCTTCCGCGCCGCGCTCGAGGAGTGGATGGCGGTGGATCAGGCGCTGCAGCGGGTCGCGACCTACGCCAGCATGCGCCAGGACGAGGACCTGCGGGCGGGCCACGCGCGGGAGATGGCCCAGGCCGCGGACCAGCTCGGCGTGCAGTACCGCACCGCGTCCTCGTACCTGCGGCCGGAGATCCTGGCGCTGGGCCCGGCGAAGGTGAACGCGTTCATCGCGGCGGACGCGAAGCTGCTCCCCTATCGCCCGTTCATCGAGGACATCCTGCGCTTCGCGCCCCACACGCTCTCGACCGCCGAGGAGGCGCTGGCGGCGCGCGCCAGCAGCCTGACCCAGGCCGGCGGCGACGTGTCCCAGGTGTTCCGCGCCGCCGACCTGCCCTTCCCCACCATCACGCTCTCGACCGGGGAGAAGGCGTTCCTCGACGACGCGGGCTACACCCGCTACCGCGCCCTGCCCGAGCGCGCGGACCGCGACAGCGTGTTCCATGCCTTCTGGCGCGCGTACCAGGGCTTCGAGCGCACCTTCGGCGCGACCTACAACGCGCGGGTCCAGGCCGACCTCTACCAGCGGGACATCCGCAAGTTCAAGACCTGCATGGAGGCCTCGCTGTTCGGTCCCAACGTGCCGCCGGCGGTGTACACGCAGCTGCTCGCCGACGTGCACCGCAACCTGCCCACGCTCCACCGCTACCTGAAGCTGCGCCGCCGCATGATGGGGCTCCCGACGCTGCGCTACGAGGACCTCTACGCACCGATCCTCAAGCGCGTGGACCTGCACTACACCCCCGAGCAGGCGATGGCGTTGACGCTCCAGGCGGTGAAGCCGCTCGGCAGCGACTACGTCGAGACGCTGCGCAAGGGATTCGCCAGCCGCTGGGTGGACTTCTACCCCACCCCCGGCAAGCGCTCGGGCGCGTACAGCACCGGGGTGTACGGGGTGCACCCGTTCCAGCTCCAGAACTTCAACGGGATCTACGAGGACGTCACCACCCTGGCCCACGAGTCGGGCCACTCGATGCACACCTACCTCTCGTACCAGAAGCAGCCCTACGTCACGGCCGACTACGTGACGTTCGTGGCCGAGGTGGCGTCCACGCTCAACGAGAACCTGCTGCTCCACACCATGCTCGACCAGACGAAGGATCGGGACACGCGGCTGTTCCTGCTCGGCACCGCGCTCGACAACCTGCGCGGAACCCTGTTCCGGCAGACGCTGTTCGCGGAGTTCGAGCTCGAGGTCCACGAGATGGCCGAGAAGGGCGACCCGATCACCGGCGAGAAGCTCACCCAGCTCTACCTGGGCCTGGTGCGCACCTACTACGGGCACGCCCAGGGCGTGTGCAC
>DATFUN010000452.1:0-3882 GCA_035260805.1 Myxococcales bacterium
CTGGGAGACGAAAGCGACCGGCACCACCAGCACCCGCGAGACGCCCCGCGCCGCGAGCGCGGGCAGATGGTCGGCGCTGGCAGGCTCGAGCCACTTCACCGGTCCCACCTTGCTTTGCCAGGAGAGCGACCACGGCTGTCCCGGCGGCAGCCGCGCCAGCACGCCCTGCACGGTGGCGCGCACCTCCCGCTCGTACGGATCCCCTTTCTTGATGATGCTGACCGGCACCCCGTGGGCGCTGAACAGCACGTGCACCTGGGCGCGCTCGTCGGGATCGAATCGCCTCAGCCCCTCGACGACGGTGCTGGCCAGCGCGTCGAGATAGGTCGGGTCCTCCGGATAGCGATCCACCTCGAGAACGGGCAGACCGCGCCGTCCGGCCTCGCCGCGCAAGTCGTGCAGCACCGACGCCGTGGTGGCGCTGCACCACTGCGGGAAGAGCGACACGCCGACCAGCCGCCCGCATCCGTCGGCGTGCGCGCGCGCGACCGCTTCGCGGATGTACGGCGTCCAGGCGCTGAAGGCGACGTAGCAGCGGTACCCGGAGCCCAGCTCGGCCTGGAGCATCTCCGCCTGCTTCCGGGTGATGGGCTCGATCGGGCTGCGCCCGCCAATCTCCGCGTAGAGTTGCCGGACGTGCGGCGCGCGCTTGCGCGCCACCCACTGCGCGAACTTGCGCCGCAGCCAGCCGCGCAGCGGCAGCCGGATGAGGAACGGGTCGGTGAACAGGTTCACCAGGAACGGCTCCACCGCCTCCAGCGAGTCGGGACCGCCCAGGTTGAGGAGGAGGACCCCGGTGCGGGACGCGGCGCTGGGCGGACGGAGCGGGATCACGCCGTCCTTTTATCCTGCCTCGCGCGCCCGCGCAGCGGCGAGCGGCCTGTTGCGCGAGCCGCCCGCCGCGCGCCGGCCGCCTACTTGGTGCTCGCTGTATCGCGGCTCTTGTTGAGGATGGCGTTCGCCATGTCCTCGTGCTTCTGCAGCACGGGGAGCAGCTGGTCGAGGAACGACTTCAGCTCCGGTTTCGCGTCCACCCGCGCGGTCTTCACCATCTCGATCGCCTGGCGGTGGCCGTCGGCCATCATCTGCGCGAAGGTGCGGTCGAACTCCTTGCCGGTCATCTTCTTCAGCTGGTCCATCTTGTCCTGCATCGCCTGCTGCTTCTCGCGATGGCGCGCGTCGTCCTTCATCTTTTCCAGGTCGACGTTCATCTTGGATGCCAGCGTCTTGGTGTCCTGATCGGCCTTGGTGTGATCGCGCACCAGCGTGGCGCCGTAGTCCTTCACCTCGCGCGTAGTGCCCTTCTGCTGCGCGAGCTTACCCGCGTCGATCTCCTCCAGGTTGATGTGGTGCACCTTTCGCAGGACCTGGTCGTCCGTCAGCTTCTTCCCGGGGTCCATCGAACCGCGATCCATCTTCTGCGCCTGGCTGGCCGGCTGTGACGGATCGGTCTGATCCGCCTTCGCCGTGGTGCTCGTGTCGACGGGGCTCGAGGAGCTCTTGGTGTCGGTCTTCTTCGCATCGTCGGCGCGCGCGAATGCCGGGACGAGCGCGAGCGCGGCGGCGAGCAGCGTTGCTTGCAACGTCATGGTTGTCTCCCTCACGGACCGTGGTGGTCGCCGGGCAAACCTGCGCGCTGGCGGGTGACCGCGTAAGTGCGGCTGCACGGGCGTGCGAGCCGGGGCGTGCTGGCGCGCTTAGCGGGCGGGCAGGCCCCGGTGGACGAGCTCCACCGCGAGCTTCGCGTTCTCGACCGGCGTCGAGGGCAGGATTCCGTGCCCGAGGTTGAAGACATGGCCGCCGCCGGCGCGCCGCGCTTCTTCCAGGACGCGCCGCACGCGTCCCTCGAGCGCCGGGGGAGGAAGGAAAAGCGAGGCCGGATCCAGGTTGCCCTGCAGCGCCGCTGCCGGTCCCACCCTGGGGCGAGCCTGGTCGAGCGGGACCCGCCAGTCGACGCCCACCACGTCCGCGCCGGTCCCGGCGAGCTGCGCGAGCAGCTCACCCGTCTCCACGCCGAAGACGATCACCGGCTGCTTCCGGTCGCGCCGGAGCCCCTGCACGACCCGCGCAATGTACGGCGCGCCCAGGCGGGCGTAGTCGGAGGGGGCGAGCGCTCCCGCCCAGGAGTCGAAGATCTGCAGCGCGTCGGCGCCGGCATCGAGCTGCGCCTGCAGGTAGCCGGCGAGCGCCTCCGAGATGCGCGAGAGCAGCTCGTGGGCGAACGGCTCGTCGGCGAGGAGCGCGGCCTTTGCGCGCTCGAAGCTGCGCGAGGTGCGGCCCTCGATCATGTAGGCGGCGAGCGTCCACGGAGCTCCACAGAACCCGATCAGCGGGACCTTTCCGGCGAGCTGCTTGCGGACCAGGCGGATGGCGTCGAGCACGAAGCGCAGCTCCCGGGCCGGGTCCGGCACGTGCAGCCGGCGCGCATCGGCGGGACCGCGCAACGGCTCCGGGAACTGCGGACCGGCGTCGTCGAGGACGAGGTGCATCCCCATCGCTTCGGGCACCACCAGGATGTCGCTGAAGAGGATGGCCGCGTCCACCCCGAGGATGTCCACCGGCTGGAGCGTCACCTCGGCCGCCAGCTCGGGCGTCTTGCACAGGGTCAGGAAGGACACCTTCGCCCGCACCGCCCTGTACTCCGGCAGATACCTGCCCGCCTGCCTCATGAACCACACCGGCGTGCAATCCGGCTGCTCCCCCCTGCACGCCTGGAGGAATCTGTCCGCCCTGCTCATTTTCCGCTCTCTAGCACGTGTGCAGCACAAAAAGCGTTTCACGCGAAGCGCGGAAGATGGGAAAGCGCGGAAGTTTGCTTGGTCGAACTGAGTCGTCTTCGCGCTCTTCCAGAACTTCCGCGCTTCGCGGGAAACGCTTTTGGTCCTGCTCCGAGTCAGGAGCGGCGGGCGACTTGTTGGAGCTCGAGGACGGGATCGCCGTCCTTGAAGACGCGGACGGTGCCCGAGGACTGGGAGACGCTGATGGAGATGGCGCGCGTCTCCACCGTGATCGCCGCCGCGGCAGCGTGGCGGGCCCCCAAGCCCAGCGGCAGCTCGATGCCCTTGCGGTCGGCGGAGGCTCCTACTTGAAGGTAGCGCCCCGCGGCGAGCACCACCCCGTCCTCGCGGATGACGAACGCGCCGTCGAGCACGGCGAAGTTCTTCACCGCCTCGCGGATGTTCGGGTCCTGCACGTTGCGCTCCGCCTCGGAGATCCCCTGGAACGGGTTGATGGTGAGCTGCTTGCTCTGCTCCATCACCGCCGTCGAGTCGCCCAGCACGAAGATGGTCCCGATGGGGTGGCCCTCGAATCCCTCGTGGCCGATGGCCATCGCCAGCGAGACGAGCGCCTCGACCACCTGGGGGTTGAACTCGGCCCCCAGCCCGATGGTGTCGATGGCCGCCTTCTCCTCGAAGCCGCGGCCGATCTGCAGCCGGATCAGCGTGTCGGGCATGCGGGCCCCGCTGCGCCCCGTCAGGCAGAGGACGTTCTCTCCGTCCGCCAGCACGTTCGCCGTCATCGCTGCCACCAGCGCGACCTTCACTTTTTCGACCCGCGAGTAATCGTAGGGTGGCACGGTCACGCACACGTAACCTTGCCGTCGCAGGGACTGCGCCAGACGGTCCTCGGTGACCGCGTAGACCAGCTTCTTCTTGAGCGGCCTCCCCCGCAGGTGCTCGGCGGAGAGCGGCACGTCGGAGATGAGCAGCAGGCGATCCACCTCCGGCTTCGCCGCCAGCGAGAGCACGGTCCGGAGGAACTCGCGGTCGAGCTTGGAATCGGCCATGCGTGGCTTGACGGGACTCTACCCTGTCCATAGACTTCCGCCTCTTTTTTCGAGCCGGGAATGGTCCCGGCGGTAGGGGCGGGAGCGATGGCCAG
>DATFUN010000453.1:0-2268 GCA_035260805.1 Myxococcales bacterium
CTATCCGCACGATGAGCCAGGGTGCTTCGATAAAGTCTTCATGCAATGGATGAAACAAAGCCTTGCGGGCGAGGAGCCTCACATCGACAAGGTGGGGATTTCCTACATGTACGGGGGAGCGTGGGTACCGGACAAGTCCGGGAAAGACCACGCGCAGGATGGGGACTTTCACGTCGGTCCGCACATCATGATCGTGTCTCCGCACCAGGATGAGCTTCAGGCATTCAGCCATGATGGCTCGGACGGGATGCCGTACGTCGCGCACCTGCCGAATGGGACCCAGCTGTACCTGGTGATGCCCATCCAACAAGCCGATCACCCGCGATGAGAGGTACACCGGCCGTTCGGCTCTCCGGATCGGAGGTCTCGCTTCGAACCTCAGCGGGTCGCGCTCGAGAACGCGAGCGGTCAGGTACTCGAAGAGCTCGTTGGTCGTCTCCATCGACCTCGACGACTTTGTCCTGTTCTAAAGGGACGACCGCTTCAGCTCCGCAGGCGCTCCAGGTCGGCGCGGGCGGAATCGAGCTCGGCGCGGGCCTCGCGAGCTGCCCGGTCGGCGGCCTCGGCGCGCGCCTCGAGCTGGCGGACCCTCCGCTCCAGCCGGAGCGCTTCGCGGGCGCGCTGGCGCTCCTCGCGGGCCTGCTGTTGCGCGCGGCGCTTCTCCTCCAGCGCCTGAGCGCGGGCGACGCGCTTCGCCGCGGCGGCTTGGCTGGCAGCCTCGGCCGCATTCCCCGGCGCAGCGCCTTTCGCAGGGCGCGCCGCCACGGCATGCGGCGCCTCCGGCGGCGGCGCGCTCGCCGCGGTCCGGCGTGCAAGGGGAGGGTGCGCCCCGAGCAGCGCCTCGAAGCCAGCGGGTTCGAGGGCCTCGCGCATGGTGCCGCTCCGCAACGCCTCGCGCAGCTCGCGCGATCCGGTGGCCGCCGCCTGGAGGGTGGACTGCACCGTCCGCAGCGCGCCCGGCGAAGCCTGCAGCCCGGCGCCGCGCAGCACCTGCTCCGCACCCCTCTCCAGCTTCGCCATCGCGGCGCGCTGATCCGCCATCGCGGCCCGCAGCGCGTCTCCGCCCGCTCCGCGCAGCTGGGCCCCGCGCACGCGCTCCGAGGTCTCGAGCAGATCCTCCACCTCGGCCGGTGAGCGCCGGGCCAGCTGGTTCACCGCCCACACCGGCGCGGTCGGACGGCGCAGGGAGGCGACCTCCTTCGCCTCCGCTTCGTGCTTCGCCGCGCGCAACTCCTTCGCCAGGGCATCCCGGGCCGCCACGAACTCCGCGGGAGGGACGGCGTACAAATCGCGCAGCCGGTCGTTCATGCCGTTCGGGCCGCCCCGACGTCGAGCATGGGACTACTCTATGCGATCGCGGAACGCGATCGTCTCCCCGATGGCCGGAACCCGCAGGGCCTCCTCGGGCAGCGCGCGCCGCCGCCACTCCGCGCGCAGGCGCTGCGGCGGCTCGTCCAGCGGCTCGTCGGTGAGCTTGAAGGTGCCCCAGTGCATCGCCACGAAACCGCGGGCGCCCAGGTCGACGAAGGCTTGCACCGCATGCTCCGGGTTCATGTGCTGCTTCTCCATGAACCAGGGCGGGTCGTAGGCGCCGATGGGGAGCAGCGCGGCGTCGATGCGCGGGAAGCGCCGGCCAATCTCGCGAAAGCCGTCGAAGTACGCCGTGTCGCCGGAGTGGTAGACGCGGCCGCTGGGCCCCTCCAGGACGAACCCGCCCCACAGCGCCTGGTTCGTGTCGCCCAGGCCCCGGCGGCTCCAATGCTGCGACGGAACGAAGGTGGCGCGCACGCGGTCGCCGATCGCCGCGCTCTGCCACCAGTCCAGCTCCTCGCAAGGGACGAAGCGCGACATGCCCAGGCCGGAGAGCGTCCGCGCGCCCGCCGCGCGCACCGACGGCGTGTCGAGATGGTCGTAGTGATTGTGCGTCACCAGCGTGGCGTCGATGCGTGGCAGCTCGCCGGGGGACAGCGGCGGGGGAACGTTGCGGCGGATGAGCCCCGCGATCCGATCGGAGAAGATCGGATCGATGAGGACCGAGGCGCCGTCGAGCTGCACCAGGAAGCTCGCGTGGCCCAGCCAGGTGATGCGCGGGGCAGAGGCGGGGGTGGCGATCAGCGCCCGATCGGGAGCGACGGCGGGAACCCGCGCCGTCGCCGGAGAGCGGCGCCGGCGGCCCGCGAAGCGGTCCAGCATCCAGCGGAAGACGGCGCTCGGCGGGTGCGCGCCGGACCCGTCGAGGTTGCGAAAGCGGCCGTCGGTCGATCGCGG
>DATFUN010000454.1:0-3295 GCA_035260805.1 Myxococcales bacterium
CCGCTTCCCCTTCCCGGGCTGGAACGAGGGCTTCACCACCAGCGCTCCACTGGTGTTCATGGCGCTCAAGGGGCAGCGCGTCTATCCCGCCGGCCGGAAGCTGGTGCTCGATCTGATCCCGGTCGACCTCGTGGCGGCCGGGATCCTCGGCGTCGCCGGAGCCGCCTGCGTGGGCCGCGCCGAGCGCGTCTACCAGCTCGCCTCGGGCGACATGAACCCGATGTACATCCGCCGCGCCATCGAGCTGTCCGCCATCTACAAGCGGCGCTATTTCGAGAAGCGGCGCGACGGAGGAGGAATCCGCGCCTTCCTCGACGAATGGCTCGAGCCGTTCCCGGTCGAGGGCTCGGAGTACCGCAAGACCAGCGCGCCGCTCTTCCGCAAGCTGGCGCAGGCGGGCCGCGCGCTGATCGCCGACAAGGGCGCTTCCTGGGGGGCCCCGCTCACCAGCGCGCTGCTCAAGCGCGCCGACCAGGCGCTGGAGAGCGCCGACCAGAAGCTCGCCACCGTCGAGGCGATGTGGGACCTCTACATGCCGTTCGTCGCCGGCGAGAGGTTCGTCTTCCAGTGTGCGCACACGCGCGAGCTCTGGCGCAGGTTGACTCCGCTCGATCGCGAGAAGCTGCCCTGGGACCCGGAAAAGATCGACTGGCGCGAGTACTGGCTGGGCGTGCACGTGCAGGGACTCGAGGAGTGGGTCTTCCCCGGCCTGGAGGAGGAGAGCGACAAGGTGCGGCGCGAAGTGCCGCAGCCCAAGGATCTCTTGCAGCTCCTCAACGCCTCCGTCCATCACTTCGGCAAGCGCGTGGCGCTGCGCTACTTCGCGGGAGAGGAGAACGCGAAGGAGCTTTCGCGGAGCCGCGACGACCGGGTCACCTACGAGGAGCTGGGGAGCTTCTCCGATCGCGCCGCCCGCCGGCTGCTGCACGAGGGCGTGCGCGGCGGCGATCGGGTCCTCCTGCTCTCCGAGAACCGGCCGGAGTGGGCGATGGCCTATTTCGGCATCCTCAAGGCGGGCGCCACCGCCGCGCCGCTCGACGCGCAGCTGTCGGCGGCCGAGATCCAGAACTGCGCCCGCGAGGCGGACGCGCGAGTGCTGATCGCCTCTCCGCGCGCGCTGGACCGGCTGGGCACGCCTCCTGCGGGGCTGCGCGTCCTGGACCTGCCCGAGCTGCTGCGCGGAGCGCCCGAGCACGCGCAGCCGCTGCGCAAGACGGCCGCCGCGGACGACGTGGCCTCCCTGCTCTTCACCAGCGGCACCACCGGGAAGCCGAAAGGCGTGCTGCTCACGCACCGCAACTTCGCCTCGCTCGCCGCCAAGCTCGCCACCCTGTTCGATCTGCGCGTCGGGCACGGGCTCCTCAGCGTCCTGCCGCTCCACCACACCTTCGAGTTCACCTGCGGCCTCCTGGTGCCGCTCCTGCTCGGAGCGGAGATCACCTATCTCGACGAGCTGACCGCCGAGCGGCTGGGAGAGGCCCTGGAAACGGGAAACGTGCGGGCGATGATCGGCGTGCCCGCGCTGTGGCAGCTCTTGCATCGCCGGCTGACGCAGGAGATCGCCGCCCGTCCCACCGCCATCCGCGCCGCGGTGCAGGCGGCGATGGCGCTGCACGGCGAGCTGCGCAACCGGACGCCGTTCAACGTGGGCAAGCTGCTCTTCTGGCCCATCCACCGCAAGTTCGGCGGGAGCCTGCGGCTCTTGGTCTCCGGCGGGTCGGCGCTGCCGGAGGAGGTGCACCAAGCGTTCCACGAGCTCGGCTTCGACTTGACGGAAGGGTATGGCCTCACCGAGGCCGCGCCGGTCCTCTCGGTCACCCTGCCGCAGAACAAGCGGCGCGCGGGCACCGTCGGGCCGCCCATCCCCGGCGTGGAGATCCGCATCGAGCAGCCCGACTCCGAGGGCGTGGGCGAGGTGCTCGCGCGCGGACCGAACGTCATGGCGGGATACCTGGGCGATGCGGAAGCGACCGCGGAAGTGCTCAGCGACGGCTGGCTGCGCACCGGGGATCTGGGCAAGCTGTCCGAGGACGGGCACCTGACGCTGGTCGGCCGCAAGAAGGACGTGATCCTCGACGCGTCGGGGAAGAACGTCTACCCGGACGAGCTGGAGGAGCTGTACGGGCGCACCGACCTGATCCAGGAGCTGTCCATCGTCGGGCTTCCTCAAGCTACGGGCGCGCACGAGCGCGTCGCTTGCCTTTTGGTGCCGCGCAAGCTGGACGAGGGCGCGGGCGAGACCCGGGAGGAGGTCCGCGAGAAATTGCGCGAGCACTTCGCGCGCGTCTCCGCCGACCTGCCCTTCTGGAAGCGGGTGAAGATCCTCCACTTCTGGGAGGGCGATCTGCCCAAGACGGCGACGCGCAAGGTGAAGCGGCCGCAGGTGGTCGCCGAGCTGCACCGCCTGGAGCGCGCGGCGGAGGCGGGAAAACGGAGCGAGGACGCCTCGGCGCGCGGCGACGATGCCTGGCTCTACGACCTGCTCGCCGAGCTGACCCAGAAGCCGCGCGGGTCCGTCACCCCCCAGACCCGGCTGGCGGCGGACCTGGGGATCGACTCGCTCCTGGTCGCCGAGTTGGCGGTGGCGCTGGAGAAAGCGGGCGTCGCGCCTCCCGACGAGGGCCGCCTGGCGGTTCTGCAGACGGCAGGCGACCTGGCGCGCGCGCTGGCGAAGCAGCGCGTCCCGCAGCGAGGCGCCGAGGTCGCCCGAGACGAGGCGAAGCCGGAACAGGAAGTCCCCGTGCCCGACGCGGTCGCGGCGGCCGGCCGGGCGGCGGTCGAGTTCTTCCAGCGCGCCCTCTATGGCCGGCTGTTCGAGCTGGACGTGCGCGGCCGGTCCAACGTGCCGCCCACCGGGGCGTTCCTGGTCGCCGCCAACCACTCGAGCCACCTCGACGTGGGGCTGGTGAAGATGGCGCTGGGCGAAGAGGGGAAGAAGCTCGCCTCGCTCGCGGCGCGCGACTACTTCTTCGACAACCCCTGGAAGCGCGCCTGGTTTGGGAACTTCACCAACCTGGTGCCCATCGAGCGGCGCGGGTCGCTCAAGGAATCGTTGCACACCGCGGTCCGCACGCTGGAGACCGGGTACCACCTGCTCATCTTCCCGGAAGGAACGCGCTCGGCCGACGGCTCCCTGCAGGAGTTCAAGCCGGCCATCGGGTACCTCGCGTTTGCCGCCGGCGCGGACATCCTGCCCGTCCATCTGGAGGGCACCCACGAGGCCATGCCGAAGGGCTCCTTCCTTCCCGACCCCCGCAAGCGCAAGAAGCTGACGGTGCGCATCGGACCACCGCTG
>DATFUN010000455.1:0-7421 GCA_035260805.1 Myxococcales bacterium
GTGGAGCGAACGTCCCAGCGGCGCAGCCAGGGCGCCACGAGGTGGGCGACGCCCCGGGTGAACGGGCCAGCGCGGCCCCGGCCGAAGTAGGCCTCGAACTGGTCCCAGACGTAGCGCATGGGGGTGTGGACGTACGCCACGTGGCGCGCTCCGGGCGCCGGCCGGCACCCTTTGGCGACGGCGTGGCTGGTCGAGATCACCAGGTCGTAGCCGCGCAGATCGAGAGCCTCGACGGCCAGCGGGAACAGCGGCAGGTAATGGCGGTAGCGGCTCCGCGCCGCGGGAAGCCGCTGCAGGAAGCTGGTGGTGATGCGGCGCGACTCGATCACCGGACCGCAACTGCCGGGGACGTGTACCAGCGTGAAGATGTCGGCGCCCGGATACATCTCGCAAATCGCCTGCAACACGCGCTCGCCGCCGCGCAGGCCGGTGAGCCAGTCGTGCACCAGCGCGACGCGAGTCACCCGGCCGCCGCCCGATAGACGTCGACGTGTGCGCGGGCGGTGCGCGCCCAATTGAACTGCGAGGCGCGCTCCGGACCCTGCCGCGACAGCTCGGCGCGGAGCGGCTCGTCGTCGAGCGCCCGCTCGAGCGCGGCGGCGAGGGCCGGCGCATCGCCGCGGGCGGCATGCAGCGCCCGGCCGGCAGCCACCTCGACCAGGGCGGGGTCGTCGCTGGCCACGGTGGGGACGCCGCAGGCGAGCGCCTCGAGAACCGGGAGCCCGAACCCCTCGTAGCGCGAGGGGTAGCAGAAGACCGCCGCGCCCCGCAGGAGCGCCGGGAGGTCCGCGTCGGGAACGTACCCGAGGAGCGTGGCGCCGCGCAGACGGGCGGGATCGATGCCGTCCTGTGGTCCGGCCAGCACCAGGTCGTGCTCGCGGCGGATCGGCGCGGGCAGCGCCGCGAAAGCGTCGAGCAGCGTCTCCAGACCTTTGCGGGGACCCAGCGCCCCGAGGTACAGCACGTAGCGCCGAGGCACCGGGCGCGCCCGCGGGCCGTCCGGGCGGAATGCCGGGTCGACCCCGTGAGGAATGGCGCAGACGCGCTCGCGCGGCACCCCGAGCACCTCGATCACCTCGCGGGCGATGGCTTCGCTGGGCGTGACCACCCGCGCCGCGTCCCGGGCCTGGCGTGGGATCCTCGGCGCGAAGTGGCCCACCCGGACGGGGTCCTGCAGGTCGGCATGAAGCACGGTGGAGAGGTCGTGGATGGTGAGCACCATCCGCCCGCCGAAGGGCGGCGCGACGTTGTTCGTCTCGTGATAGAGCGACAGGCCGCGGCGGGTCTCCCGGACCAGGGCCGCGCCGCGCAGGGCCTGCGCCAGGAAGTACGAACCCGGCAGCCTCCTCGCCACCGAGCGCGCGGCGCGGATCGCTTTCTCGGCCAGGCGTTCGCGCGGGCGCGTCACCGCGGGCGGGGCAAACAGGGCGCACCAGCGCAGGTCCGCCTCCTCCACCTGCGCAAGCCCGGACAGAAGGCCCGCGATGTAGCGGGCCACGCCGGTGCGCAGCGATGCGAGCGGAGCGGCGTTGATTCCGACGGAGAGCAAGCCGCGACGATCTAGCACGATCCATTCTAGCGGTAGATGACGATCGCGGCGGTCGCCACCCAGCCGAGCAGCGCGACCAGGATACCCGGGCTCTGCGCGAGCACGAGCCCGGGGTCGCCGCCCGATCCGTCGCGGGTCACCAGCTGCTGGTACCGGAACAGCGCGTAGACGACGAACGGCAGCGTGTAGAGGAGATTGGTGGTGCCGAAGTGCTCCACCGTCCGCGGTGACTGCGTGTAGAGCGCGTAGCTGACGATGGTTGCGCCGGACAGCGCAGTGACCCAACGGTCCACCAAGGGCACCGTGTACTGCTCGAGCGTCGCGCGGTGGCCGGCCGCACCGTCCCCGAGCAAGGCGAGCTCCGCGCGGCGTTTGCCCAGCGCTAGGAACAGAGCGAGCAGGAACGAGCAGCACAGGAGCCAGGGCGAGATCTCCACGTCCAGCACCGCCGCGCCCGCCGCCGCCCGGAGGACGAACCCGAAGGCGACGATCATGACGTCCACCAGGAACACCCGCTTGAGCCCCGCGCTATAGGCGAAGCTCGTCGCCAGGTAGCCCAGCACGATCCACAGGAGACCGCGCGAGAGCGCCGCGCTCGCCGCCAGAGCAGCGACAGCCAGCGCCGCCGATGCGGCCAGCGCCACCGGGACCGGCAGCCTTCCCGAGGCGATCGGCCGAGCCCTCTTCACCGGATGCCGGGCGTCGTGCTCGCGATCGGCGGCGTCGTTCGCGAGGTAGACCGCGCTCGCGGCCGCGCAGAAGACGGCGAATGCGCCCAGCTCGCGCAGGATGGAGGCGCGGTCGAACAGGCGCCCGCCGAAGACGAGGCCGGCGAAGACGAAGACGTTCTTGGTCCACTGGCGCGGGCGGAGCGCCTCGATCAGCGCGGTCCCCGTCCGCCGCGAGATGGCCGCCGCCGGAGTCGCCACGCCGCCGATTCTACGCCTGGAAGACGGGCCCCGGCGCGGGGCCGCGCTCCAGCTCGCGGTAGCGCTCCCAGGCCGCGTCGGTGGGGCCGTCGAAGGCGAGGCGCCCGTGGTGGAGCACCGCCGCGCGCGGGCAAAGCTCGAGCGCCGTGGGGAGGGAGTGCGAGACGAACACGAAGGTGACGCCTGCGGAGCGGAAGTCCTGGATGCGGCGCTTGCACTTCTCCTGGAACCGCTCGTCGCCGACCGCCAGCACTTCGTCGACGATGAGGATGTCGGGCTCGACGTCCTGGGCGATGGCGAATCCCAGCCTCGCGTACATGCCCGAGGAGTAGTTCTTCACCGGCAGGTCGATGAAGTCGCCCAGCTCGCTGAAGTCGACGATGCGCTGGAACTTCGCGGACATCTGCTTGCGTGAGAATCCGAGCAGCGCGCCGTTCAGGTAGACGTTGTCCCGCCCCGACAGCTCCGGATCGAAGCCCGCGCCCAGCTCGATCATCGGGCTGATCCGGCCCAGGGTGACGGCGGCTCCTTCGCTCGGCTCCAGCACGCCGGCGACGGTCTTGAGGAGCGTGCTCTTCCCCGATCCGTTGTGACCCACCAGCGCGATCGCTTCACCCGGCGCGATCTGCAAGGAGACGTGGCGCAGCGCCCAGAACTTCTCCGCCGTGCGCAAATGCCGGAAGCGGTTCGCCACGGCCTCCTTCAGCGTGGAGACCTTCTCGCGGTAGATGCGGTACCCGACGCCGACGTCCTCGAGGATGATCTGCCCGTCGCGCATGCTCTCACAGATGATGGATGTGGCGCGGCTCCAGCCGGGTGAACACGGCGAAGCCGAGCAGCAGCGCGCCCGCCGCCCACAGGAGCGCCACCGCCAGGGTGGGGAGGGACGGCAGCCGGCCGTAGTAGACCGGGTCGCGCACCAGCGGGATGAGATAGCTGAGCGGATTGATGCGCAATTCGAGCCGGAAGAGATGGAACCACCAGGTCCGGTGCTCGCCGAGCTGCCTGAAGTCGTAGAGCACGGGCGAGAGGTACAAGAGCATCTGCAGCAGCACCTCGGTGAGGTGGCGGACGTCGCGGAAGAAGACGGTCGCGGTAGCGAACAGCAGCGTCACGCCGGCGCAGAACAGCGTCAGGATGACCGCGGCCGCGGGAAGGAAGAGGAGCGCGGGGGTGAACGGCTGCCGCAGCGCTGCCATCATGATGAACAGCGGCAGGAAGGAGAGCGTGAAGTTCACCAGGTTGGACCCGACGACCGAGAGCGGGAACACCGCCTGAGGCAGCCGGATCTTGCGGACCAGCTCCTGGTTGACGAGGACGCTCATCAGGCCCTGCATCAGCGAGGTCGCGAAGTAGAGCCAAGGCAGCAGGCCTGCCAGCAGGAACACGGCGAAGTTTGGCTGCGCCGCCGGCATGATGGTGGTGAACACCACCGCGTACACGACCATCAAGAGCAGCGGGTTCAGCATCGTCCACAACAGGCCCAGAACGCTGCGCTTGTAGCGGACCTTCAGCTCGCGCACGACGAGCATCCCGATCAGCTGGCGGAAGCGCCACAGCTCGACGATGCGCGCCGGCCGCCGGGCAACCTGCGGCAGCGCCGGAGCTTTGCTCCCCACCGCCTCCGGGCGCGTCCGTTGCGCCGCCTCGATCACGCGGCCCGCTCCGCCACGAATCGATCGAGCGCCGCGTCGAGCTCCAGCGGCACCGAGGCCCCGAGCAGCCGCCGGATCCGGGCCACGTCCAGAGCGCAGCGCGCCGGCCTGGGCGTGGCGAGCTTGACCGCCGACATGGGCACGGGAACCACCAACCTCTCGTCGGCGCCCAGCTTCCGCGCCAGCGCACGGGCGAAATCGGCGCGGGACACGATCGAGGCCCCGGCGCAATGCCAGATCCCGCGCTGGCCGCTGCGCCACAGGCCGATGACCATTTCCGCGGCGTTGTCGGCCAGCGTGGGCGAGACCACCTGGTCCTGGAAGGCGCGAACCTGCTTGCCCTCGAGGAACTGGTCGGCGGCGGCGGTGGCGAAGGTGCGCTTCGCGCCTGGCCGGCCGCTGTACACGACCGCCACCCGGGCAACCGCGCAGTCGGGGGCGAGCAGCAACGCGGCCTCTTCGCCGGCGCGCTTGGTGCGGGCGTACACGCCGCGCGGATTCGGCGGATCGTCCTCGGAGTACGGCCCGCGCTCGCCGTCGAAGACGTAGTCGGTGGAGAGGGCCAGAAGGCGCGCCCCCGTCTCGCGGCAGCCGAGCGCCGCCGCCTCGGTGGCTCGGGCGTTGAGGGTCCAGGCCTGGACCGGATCGGCCTCGCAGGCATCCACGTCGGTCATGGCCGCGCAGTGGATCACCGCGCGCGGGGACGCCGAGGCGATCAGCGCCCGCAGCCCCTCCGGCCGGAGCAGGTCCAACTCGACGTACTCGACTTCGGCGGGCACCGCGCGGCGCCGTCCTCGCGCGGCGGCGATCACCTTCTCGCCGGCCGCGGCCAGGCGCGCCGCCACGCGGCTTCCCACCAGGCCGTTGGCGCCCGTGACGAGGACGCTCATCCGCGCGCCCCGTAGTTCTTCTCGTAGTAGGCGCGGTACTCGCCGCTGCGCACCCGGTCCCACCAGGTGCGGTTGGCCACGTACCAATCGACGGTCCGCTGGAGCCCGTCGGCGAAGGCGATCCGCGGCGCCCAGGCCAGATCGGCGTGCGCCTTGCGCGCCTCGATCGCGTACCGGCGGTCGTGCCCGGGCCGGTCCTTCACGTGCTCGATCATCGATTCCGGCCTGCGCAGGATGCGGAGCAGCTGCTGCACGATCTGGAGATTGGGCCACTCGTTGTCGGAACCGACGTTGTAGACCTCGCCTGCCTTGCCGCGCTCGAGCGCGGCGAGCAGGGCCGCGCAGTGGTCCTCGACGTGGATCCAGTCCCGCACCTGCATCCCGTCGCCGTAGACCGGCAGCTTCTTCCCGTCGAGCGCGTTGGCGATCATCAGCGGGATCAGCTTCTCGGGGAACTGGTAGGGCCCGTAGTTGTTCGAGCATCGGGTGACGATCACGTCGAGCCCGAAGGTGTGGTGGTAGGCCAGCGCGAGCAGGTCGGCCGCCGTCTTCGACGCCGAGTACGGAGACGAGGGCCGCAGCGGCGACGCCTCGCTGAAGCGGCCTTCCGCCCCCAGGGAGCCGTACACCTCGTCGGTGCTCACCTGCACGAACCGCTTCACGCCCGCGCGCCGGGCCGCCTCCAGGAGGACCTGCGTCCCGGACACGTTGGTCTCCACGAAAATGCCCGGCCCGAGGATGCTGCGATCGACGTGGCTCTCCGCCGCCAGGTTCAGGATCGCCTCCACCTCGTGCTGCTCGCAGAGGTGCTCGACCAGCTCGGCATTGGCGATGTCGCCCCGCACGAAGAGGTGGCCGGCGTCGTCTCGCAGGTCGGCGAGCGATTCCAGGTTCCCGGCGTACGTCAGCTTGTCGAGGTTGACGACGGTCCATCCGGGCCGCTCGCGGCGCAGGTACCGTACCAGGTTGGATCCGATGAAACCGGCCCCGCCGGTGACCAGGACGGCCGGCACCCTATCCCCGCTCCGCATCCACCGCGGACGTGGCGCGCCCGGTGACCAGCTGGTTGGCCGCATGCAGGGAGTCGAAGGTGCCGGCGTCGGTCCACCATCCCACCAGGCGGTCGCACTGGAGCGTGCCGGCCCGCAGGTAGTGATTGTTCACGTCGGTGATCTCCAGCTCGCCGCGAGCGGAGGGCTTCAGGTTGCGGATGATGGAGAACACGTTGGAATCGTAGAAGTAGACGCCCACCACCGCCAGATCGCTCCTCGGCTTCTTGGGCTTTTCCACGATGCGCACCACGCGCGAGCCGTCCACTTCGGCGACCCCGTAGCGCTGCGGATCGTGCACCTGCTTGAGCAGCAGGCGCGCCCCATTGCCCTGCTCGGCGAAGGCGCGCACGAACGGCGCGATCGGGTCCTCGAAGATGTTGTCTCCCAGGATCACGCACATCGGGTCGCGGCCGGCGAAGTTCTCTGCCAGGCCCAGGGCCTGCGCGATTCCCCCGGCCTCGTCCTGCACCTTGTAGGTGAAGCGGCACCCGAAGTCCTTGCCGGACCCGAGCAGCGTCACCACGTCGCCCATGTGCTCGACTCCGGTGACTACCAGGATCTCCTCGACCCCCGCCTCGGTGAGCTTGTGCGCGGGATGGAAGATCATCGGCTCCCGCCCGACCGGCAGCAGGTGCTTGTTGGTGACCTTCGTCAGCGGGAACAGGCGCGAGCCGGTGCCTCCCGCGAGGATGACGCCCTTCATGAGGTCCTTTCGCCGGCGTGACGCCGCGCGGCGCTTCTACCCAGAACGGCGCCCAAAGCCAAGGGAGACGCGCCGTCGGCGAGCGCGGCCGGCAGGACGAGCAGGCCCAGCGCCCCTTTCAGAGCGCAAGCGGCCACCGCGCAGGCGATGAAGAGCGCCCCCCGCGCGCGTCGCGGCGGTGCCTCCAGGCTGGCGAAGGCGCCCAGGAACGCGGCCGCGAGCGCGGGCTCGTGGTTGGCCCGCAGCAACTGCTGCACTCCGAGGGGCGAGAGCGCGTACGAGCCGACCGCGATCCAGGCAGCCGCGGGGCCCGCCACGGTGCGCGTGAGCCGGAAGAGGACCTGCAGCGACGCGAGCACGTACAACACGTTCGCAAGGAGCGCGCCCCGCGAGGCGCCGGCCCGTTCCAGGAGCGCCGGCAACCAGAGGAAGCACGCCGGGTGCTCGACGAATACCCCTTCCCTGAGGTGCCCCCGCGGCCACTCCGGAGCCACCCAGTCGGAAGGCGGGCGAGGCGCGAGCGAGCTCGCCAGCGCCTCGTACAGGACCGAGTCGGGATCGCGCAGCCGGTAACCCGCGCGCACCGGCAACGCGTAGATCGTAGCCGCGCAGGCGCACCAGGCGATCGCGACGAGCAGGGCGG
>DATFUN010000456.1:0-4241 GCA_035260805.1 Myxococcales bacterium
GTTCCAGGTCGACGTCGCCACCCGCGCCGTGCAGCAGCTGGTGAAGATGGGCGACTTCGCCACCGGCGCGGTGTTCAGCCCGGACGGGATCCGTTTCGCGTTCTCCGCCAGCCAGGCGGAGAACACCGACATCTGGCTCTCGCCCATCGAGGGAGGGGTCGTGCGCAGGCTCACCGACTCGCGCGGGATCGACATCTCTGCCTCCTGGAGCCCGGACGGCAAGCGCATCGCGTTCGTGTCCGACCGCGCCGGCTCCCCGCAGATCTACACGATGGCGGCGGACGGCAGCGACGTACGCCGCATCACCTTCCAGGGAAACTACAACCAGGAGCCGGCCTGGTCGCCCAAGGGCGATCTGATCGCCTTCTCCGGCCGGGACGAGCACCGCATATTCGACCTCTACGTGATCAACGTGCAGACAGGGAAGGTGGCGCGGCTCACCCAGAACCAAGGCACCAACGAGAAGCCGTCGTGGGCGCCCAACGGTCGGCTGATCGTCTTCAGCTCGACCCGCAGCGGAAAGAAGCAGCTCTGGACCGCCCTCCCCGACGGCTCGAACGCGCGCCAGATCACCAACGAACCGCGCGGCGCCTCCGACGCCGCCTGGGGCCCTCCCCTTAGCCGGTGAACGGACTCAGAGCGGGTCGAGGGAGAAGTAGGGGCCGACTCGGGACTCGGCGAAGAGCTCGTCGGGGGAGAGGTTGATGCCAAGGTCGATGGCGACGCGGCCGATGGGCGTCAGCCAGCGCAGGCCGACGCCGACCGCGTCGCGCAGCACCAGCTTGCTGAAGAACCGGTACGGCGGAGTCAACCACAGGTTTCCCGCGTCGTAGAAGAGCGCCACCTCGAAGGAGCGCGCGATCGGGATTCGCAGCTCCGCCGTGAACGCGACGAACTCGTCGCCGCCGCTCGAGGGGCCGCCCGCCTGCGCGACGCGCGCCTGCGGCGTACAGGTCGGACCGAATCCGCCGCTCAGCGTTCCCTGGCAATCGCGCACCGTCCGGTGCAGCTCCTCGACGACGTCCTGCGGCTGCACGGCGTCCTCGTGGAAGCCCCGCAACGAAGTCGCCCCGCCCAGGTAGAAGCTACGGTCGCCGGGCGTGTGCGAATTCGGATCGAGCTGGTAGATGCGTCCGCCGCGCGCCGAGAGCACGAGGCTCGAGAGCAGCGGCAACGGGACGTACCCGGCGACCTGCGCCTGCAGCTTGACCAGGCGCACCAGGAGCGAGCTCGCCTCGAAGGAACGCAGATAGTCCGCCGAGACCTGCGCGAACAGCCCAGCGCGCGGGCGCGCCGGATCGTCCCGCAGATCGAGCGAGACGCTGGGGCGCAACGACCCGAACAGCATGTCGCCCGCGGGTTGGCGGAAGATGCGCGGGTCGACGTCGGCCACATAGTCCGCGACGGTCGCGAACGGGGCGAAGCTCCGGAAGCCGACCTCGTACTGCAATCCCGCGGCGAGGGGCCTGTTTTTCGCCAGCTCGACGGAAAACTGCGCCGAGTACTTGGTCTGCTGGTAGCTGGGGCGCACCTCGCGCAGGTGGATCAGATCGACGCCCGCGCGCAGCTTGTCGGTGAACGGATAGAGGCGCGGCGCGGTGATGCCCAGGTCCACCACGCGTTCCAGGGGGTCGGAGGGAGGGTTGAATTTGCTCACGCATTGCGTGGTCGGCGTGATCACGGCGGGACACACCGTCTGCGTGTAGCGCAGGAAAGGAAAGTCGGCCTTCGCCACCGCCGTGAAGGTGAGGCCGCGCCCGAGCAAGTTCCCTTGCGTCCACTGCACCGTGGTCCGCGGACCGTCTGCGAGCGAGAACCCCAGCGTGGCCTGGAAGTCCTTGGTGGGACGCTCCCGAAGCTGCACCTGGAGCGTCTTTTCTCCCTCGGCCACCTCCGGGTTGCGGGGCGTGAGCGTCGCGCTGAAGAAGATGCCGGTGCGCAACAGCGCCTGCTGGCCGCGGTCGAGCACCTCGGGGGTGAGCACGTCCCCTCGCTTGAGCCCGATCAGGTCCAGCACCAGCGACTCCTGCGTCTTGCGCTGGCCGACCACCTCGACGAACCCCACGCGCACCACCGGCCCGGGCTGGATCCGGTAGCGCACCTCGACCTGCGCGAACTCCTTCCCGGGCTCGGCGTTCTCGTCGAAGATCTCCTCGTCCTCGACGCGCGCGTACAGGTGGCCGCGGCGGGTGAAGATCTGGGTGAGCGCGGAACGCCCCTCCTCCGCGGCGAGGTAGCTGAACGGCTGCCCCTGGCGTAGCGCGATCGCCGCGTCCAGTTCGCGCGCCGGGACCTCGCCGCCGCCCTCCACCAGGATGCGGTACACGCGCGTCTGCTCGCCCTCGGCGACGGGAATGGTGACCCGCAGCCGGTGCGCGTCGCCCGCGATCGCCTCGGGCCTGGGCGGGCCGGCGCGCGCCGAGAGGTACCCCTGGCTCTTGTACAGGTCCTCGATCTGTTTCAGCGCCCGCGCATAGAGGACGGGATCGAACACCGTTTCCGGATCGGTGCGAGTGCGCGGCCGGCGCGGGGCGACCACCCTGCCGGCGACCTCCGTCGCATCCACTGCCCACGGATCCGCGCCGCTCGCCGGATCGGGGACGATGCCGTCGCGCAGCTGCTGCACGATGCGATCGTGGAGCTGCCCCGCGGAGAACTCCTGGTTGCCGGTGAAGGCGATCTGCTCGACGCGCACCGGCCGGTCCTCGTCGATGCTGAAGACGAGCTCCACGGCGCCGTCGCGCGCGACGATCTCGCGCTCGGCGACGCGGGCGCGGAGGAAGCCCTGGCCGACGTAGAACCGGCGCAGGCGCGCGGCCATCTCCTGCGCCATCTGCGCATCGACCGGCTCGTCCTCGCCCGCGCCCGGCGCCGACAGACCCAGCTGCGCGATCAGGAGCCCGTCGGGAAAGGCGAGATTGCCGCGCATGTGGAACCGCACCACCGGTCCGGCACGCACCGGCACGATCACGCGCGCGCCGGCGGGAGGGACGTCCTCCAGGAGCGGCGACTCGACCACCGCGCGGAGGCGGCCGGCGCGGCGGTACCGGTCGCGCACGCCGCGCACGCCCTCGTCGAGGGTGGACAGGTTGAGCACGTCGCCGGGCTCCAGCTTGAAGGCGGCGAGCAGCTCGTCGCGATGCAGCGCGAGATCGCCGGTGAACCGCACCTCGGCGATGCGGGTGACGGGTCCTTCGTCGATGCGCATCTCGAGCGCCACCCCGTCCTTCACCGGCGTCTGGACCGGGGTGACGGTGGCTCGCCGGTACCCGATGCGGTGATAGGCGCCCCGGATCGCCTCGGCGGCCCGCGGGACGAGGTCCTCCTGGAACTCCGCGTTGACCTGCAAGTTGGCCATCTGGTGGAGGAGGCTCTCGGCCAGGGCCTTCTGCCCGCGAAAGGCCAGCGAGGCGAGCTTCTGCACGGGCTCCAGGACGAAGACCAGGCGGACCGCACGCGTCCAACCCGGCCTGTACTTCTCCTTGGGGAGCGGCTCGATGTACGCGGCCACCCGCGCGAAGCGCGCGCTGCCGTGCAGCGCCCGCACCGCGTCGCGCACGTCGCGCGGGTCCAGGGGCGCTCCGTCCTCCAGTGCGACCAGAGCGCGCAGGCCCTTCACTTCGGCCCCTTCGAAAACCACTTCTCCCACGCGCACTGGGCCGCCGCCGTCCGGCTGCGCCCAGGGCGGCAAAGGCTCGTCGCCGATGCGGGCCTGGACCGGCATCGCCAGCAAGGCGAGCGTCAGGAAGAGGAGCAGCTTCACTCGCCTTCCCATCTCAGCTTGAGGTCGACGCCGAAGTCGGTGCCGGTGGTGATGTGCTCGTTGTCGAGCTGGATCTGGCCGGAGAGGGATTCGGAGAGCTGGTACGAGATCAGCCCTCGGTACCGGCGGGTGGAGAGCCCTTCCAGGACGCGCAGGTCCAGCTTCTCGGTGAGCAGGCGCGAGCGGAAGCGCGCCATCGGCTCCAGCCGGTTGGTCGCCAGCGAGAAGTCGGAGGCGAAGTCGAGGGTCGGATCGCGCAGGATGGTGTTCTTGGGGATGAACCTGCGCACCTCCTCGGAGAAGCCGGTCACCTTGTTCAACGCCTCGACGCCGATGGCGAGCCCCGAGTCCGTCGCATTGAAGCCGGCCTGCTGCAGGTGCGTCGAGACGAATCCGAAGGTGAGCAGGAACCCCAGGTCGGTCTCGGTGAGCACCGGCTCGGAGGTGAGCGTCACGTGCGGCTCGCCCGGAGTGCCGA
>DATFUN010000457.1:0-4433 GCA_035260805.1 Myxococcales bacterium
CGCCCGCCTCGTCCACCTTGAAGAGGATCTGCAAGAGGTCCGGGGGAGGCGGCTCAACCGCCTGCGTCTGGTCGGGCTCCTCCGGCACGCGCACCGCGATCTCCTTCTCCATCAGCGGCGTGAGCACCATGAAGATGATGAGCAGCACCAGCACCACGTCGACCAGCGGCGTGATGTTGATGTCCGAGCGCGGACCCTTCTTCGCGCCGACGTCCATTCCCATGCGCTACTTCCCCTTCAGCTCTTCGGCGGCGAGCTGGACGCCCTTCAGCTTCGCCTTGGAGGCCCGGTCGAGCACCGGCCGCACCGCGCCGTACTCGGTGTTGACGTCCGCCTTGACCATGACCCGCTTGCCCTCGGCGACCGCGGCCTTCATCGCGTCGACCAGCTGCTCGGGCGTGGCCGGCTGCTTGTCGCTCTCGACATAGACCTTCCCGTCGGCGGTGACGCTGACGAACAGCGGCTCCGGTCCCTGCGCCTTGTTCTGCGCCGCGTTCTTCGCCTTGGGCAGCTCGACGCTCTTGCCCTTCTGGAGCATGGGCGTGATCACCATGAAGATGATCAAGAGCACCAGCACGACGTCGACGAGCGGCGTGATGTTGATGTCGGAGCGGACCCCGCTCTTCGCCCCGATGTCCATCGCCATGGCCTTGAGCTCCTTCAGGCCTTCGGCTGCGGAGGCCGGACGCCGCCCGCCGGAGTCGCGGTGGCCGCCGCGGGCTGCTTGTTCGCGCCCGGGTTGGTCATCGGCTCGTCGAACCGGCCTTCCTTGAGGAAGAAGTCGACCAGCTCGTTGGAGGCGTCGGCGATGTCGACGGTCATCTCCTCCACGCGGTTGGTCAGGTAGTTGAACATCATCAGCGCCGGGATGGCTACCAGCAGGCCGAACGCCGTGGTCACCAGCGCCTCGGAGATGCCCGCCGACACAGAGGCGAGGCCGCCCGAGCCGGAAGTCGCCATCAGCTGGAAGGCGGTGATGATGCCGAGCACGGTGCCCAGGAGCCCCACGAAGGGAGCAGACGAGGCGACGGTCGCGAGGCCGGACAACCCGCGCCGCAAGTCGGCGGTGACGCGCAACGTGGCGCGTTCGATGGATCGGTTGATGGCTTCCACCAGATCGAATTCGCCGACGTCGTGCGGCCCCTGGTGGGCGAGCGCCTCGCGGCCGCGGTTGTACTCGGCGATACCGCTGCCGAGCACCCGGGGGATGTGGCCGTACTTCAGCGTGTTGGCCACGCTGGCCGCTTCGACCAGCTGGTGTCCGGGGAGCAGGTCGCGCAGCTTCTCCGCATAGCGCCGGCTCTGCTCCTTGGCGCGCGCGAACGAGAAGAGGCGCTCGGCCATCACGCTCAGCGAATAGATGGACATGATCGCGAGGACGATCACGACCAGGCGGGCAGGAATGCCCATGGACTTCCACATCCCGAGGAGACTGAAATCTGCGCCACCCATGATTGAAACTTCCTCCTGAAACCTCAAGACTGCGGCTTTTTTTTGCGCGCACCCGCCCGGAGCGAAAAGGCGGCGGAGCCTACACACGCCCATATCCACTGTCAACGCTCTGTGACCGCTGCGCGTCTTGTTCCATTCTGGCTGCGGCGATCGATCGCAGAGGCCACCCGCATTCAGCGCAGGGCGCCGAGCACTCCGGAGAGGTCGTCCGGGAGCGAGCTCTCGAAACGGGGACGGCTGCCGTCCGGGTGCGCGAAAGCGAGCCGCGCGGCGTGCAGGAAATGGCGAGAGAGCCCCGGCAGATCCGGACCGCCGTACAGAGCGTCGCCGGCGAGCGGATGCCCGACGAAGGCGAGGTGCGCGCGGATCTGGTGCAGGACGCCGGTTCTGATCTCCACCTCCACCAGGGTGAAGCCGGCGCGCCGCTCGACCGGCGTGAACCGCGTCGAGGCCGGGCGCGCTCCATGGGCCTGCGCCCACTCGGGGTCGCTCGCTGCCCGCACCTTGCGCGCGTCGTGCGGATCGTGCAGGAGAGGCACGTCGATCTCGCCCCCGGCGTGCAGCTCTCCCGCCACCAGCGCCAGGTATCCCTTCTCGACGATCCGCGAGGCGAACTGCGCGCGGAGCATCGCGTGCGCCGCCTCGGTGCGGGCGGCGAGCAGCAGCCCCGAGGTATCGGTGTCCAGCCGGTGCACCAGCCCGCCCTCCCGCGGCGCAGGTCCCACCGACGAAAGCTCGGGGAAGCGCCCGACCAAGGCGTTGGCCGCGGTCCCCGTCTCGCCGGGCTTGAGCGGGTGCGAAGGCATCCCGGCCGGTTTGTCCGCCACCACCACGTGCGCGTCGGCGTGCACGATGCGCAGCGGCAGCTCCGGCTGGGGCGCCGGCGCGTCCGGCGGGGGCCTTCGCACCGAGACGCGCGCTCCCGGCGCCACCTGCGAGCCTTTCGCCGCCCGGCGCCCGTCGACGCGCACCCGGTCGTCCGCGATCCACTCCATGGCGCGCCCGCGGCTCACCCGGAACAGGCGCGAGACGGCGCGATCGAGCCGGTCGGGCGGCGCGCCGCCGGGGACCGTCCGCTCGTCCAGCTCGTCGCTCACGCCCTGGCCAGCGCGGAGCGGACGTGCTGCGCGGCCCACGAGCTCACCGCGTAGATCGACTCCATCGGGTTCACGCCCAGGCCGGTGGGGAAGACGCTCCCGTCGGCCACCCACAGGTTCTCGACGAAGTGGTGCCGCAGCTCGGGATTCACCACCGAGCGAGCCGGGTCTTTGCCCATCCGGCAGCCGCCCATCTGGTGCGCGGTGAAGACGCCGCAGCGGTTCGGCCCCAGCGGGGCGGATTCCAGGGCGGGAAGGTCCCTCTGGGAGGCGATCGTCACCGGCGGGACGTGCAGGCTGGACACGCGCAGCGCGCCGTTCGCCAGATGGGCGCTCGCGAGCGCCTTCATCGAGGCGCGGAAGCACTCGAAATGGCGAGCGCCTTGTGGGTAGTCCAGCCTGGGGCTTCCGTCGGGCCGGAGCGTGACGGTCCCGCCCTCCTCCCCCTCTCCGAATCCGTCGATCATCAGCGCGATGCTCACCGACAGGTGCGGCAGGAGGCCCATCTGCCCCGTCACCTGCGTTCCGAACCCAGGCAAAGCCAGCCCGGCCAGCATCGGGTGCACCGGGGCCGCTTCCAGGAAGAAGCCCGCATCCTGTCCGCGGCTCGCGAAGTGGTGCGAGGCGACGCTCTGCGGCGCGCCGTAGAAACCCTCGATCGGCTCCCGGTAGATCGCCACCATCGCCACCGTCGGGTGCAGCCAGGTCTTCTTGCCCACAGGTCCCTGCGCGAGCCCGGAGCGCAGGAGCAGCGCGGGCGAGTTGAGGGCGCCGGCGCTCACCACCACGGCGCGCGGCTCGACCCGCACGGTCCGGCCGGTCTGCTCCTGCGTCCCGGGGTGCAGGACCTCGCCCACCACGGCCTGGGCGCGCTTGCCGTTCCACTCGATGCGCCGGACGCGGCAGTTGGCGTAGACGGTCGCGCCGCGCGACACGGCGTCCGGCAGGTAGGTCAGCGCGGCGCTCTGCTTCGCGTCCACCGGACAGCCCATCCCGCAGTATCCGGTGCGCAGGCATCCGCGCACGTTGCGGTTGATCGTGTCCACCGCCCATCCGAGCTTCTTGCAGCCGTCGTAGAGCGCGCGGTTGTTGGCGTTCACGTCCTCCAGCTGGACCTTCTCGATCCCCAGGCGCCGCTCGATCTCCTCGAAGTGGGGCCGCAGCGCCTCGGGCGTGAGCGCCGCGCCTTCCTTGTCGCGCCAGAAGGCGAGCACCTCGTCGGGCGTGCGGAAGCTGGTGGTCCAGTTCACCACCGTGCCGCCTCCGACCGCGCGGCCCTGCAGGACGGAGATGGACAGATCGGCGGTCGCCCGATTCCCGCGGTCCTGGTACAGGCGCGGGTAGGCCGTGGCCTCCTGCATGTCGAACTCGTCCTTGCCGTGGTGGCCGCCCTCCTCCAGCACCACCACGCTCGCCCCGGCCTCCGCAAGCCTCGAGGCCATCACCGCGCCGCCGGGGCCGCTTCCCACCACGCAGACGTCGGGCGTGAGCAGCAGGTCCTTGCCGACCTGATCGCCGCGAACGATGCCGCTCACGGCCGGCCTCTGGCTGCGTTCACCGTGCGCACCAACTCGTCCGGCGGACCGGGGTAGCCGACCGCCGCGTAGGTCTCGCTCGAGCCGTAGTAGACGGCGGCGGACAGACGCTTCAGCGCTTGAAATCCGGTGCGCCGCACGGCCATGCGGGAGGTGGCCCAGCGATCGAGGTGCGTGTCCTGCTCGGATGGGCTCATGCGCGTGAACGGCCGCGGCGGTCCGCCGGTGAGGACGCTGAACAGCGCGTTGTCGAACAAGGCGAGCAGTTGCCTCAAATCCTTCGCGCTGGCCGCGTCGAGCGGGACGAGGAACGCGTCGGCCTTGCCCGCCACGTCCACCTCGGCGGGCG
>DATFUN010000458.1:0-6069 GCA_035260805.1 Myxococcales bacterium
GGCCGCCCGCGCCGGACCTCCTGGCGGCGCTCCTGCGGGCCGACTCCCTGAAGGTGGGCCGCGCCGAAGCGGAAGCGCTGGACCTCTCCCAGCTGCGCCGCTCCTGCACCATCCTTTTGACGGACGGCCCCCGCGGCTGCACCATCCTCTCGCCGACCGCGGAACGCCACGTCCCCGCCTTCCCCGCGCGCGAAGTCGATCCCACCGGGGCCGGAGACTGCTTCCTGGCCGGTTTCGCGATCGGCCTCCTCCGCGGCTGGCCCGCTTCCCGTGCCGCCCTCCTCGGCAACTGGTGCGGCGCCCGCGCCGTAGAATCCCCCGGCATTCCGATCCTCGACGCTGTGCCCGCTACCCTTGACTAAAGGATCACCGCGGAGGCGCGGAGGTCTCGGAGACGATTTTGATCGGATTCCTCCGCGTTCTCCGCGGCTCCGCGGTGATCCCTTGGTCCCTCTAAGGCTCAGCCGTGGGCGGATTGGGGGGATTCGGAGGGGCGGGGAGAGCCGAACCGGGTCGGGCGTGCCCCCAGGACGGGTTTCTGCAAGGAGAGCATGCCGAAGGTGTCGTTGAACTGGCAGGCGGCGAGCGCCTTGGACCAGCCGCCGAGGATGCCCGCGGAAGACATCTCCCAGAGCACCTTGCGCTTGAGCGCGTACGGATCCACGCCGGGCATGTTGGGCATGTCCTCGGTGGTCACCGCGCTGGTGAACCCCTCCGCGCGAAGGGCCTGGGCGACGCCCGCGCTGTACCAACCGTTGCAGTAGGCGAAGTGGCGCACGGGCCGGCCGGTGCCCTTTTCCAGCACGCTCTTGCAGGCGGCGATCTCGCGGCGCGCCTCGTCGAGCGGCTGGTTGGTCAGCACGGTGTGCTCGGCGGTGTGCGCGCCCGTCTCGATACCGTACGCGCCCATCTCCCGCAGCATCTCCCAGCTCATCGGCAGCTGCCCCCGCGGCCCATCGGCGCGATCGATGCGCAGGCGGTCCTCCAGCATCTCGGCCAGGCCGTACAGTACGCCGGTGGGATTGTCGGCGATGAGCCGCTCCAGGACCTTGTTGGGCGTCGGCGCGCCCTCGAACGCGTGCAAGAGCAGCCCTTCGTAGTCCGCCCCCACGCCGACCGACATCGGGCCGAGCGCGCGCTTCTCCATCGTCTTGAGCGCCGCCCACAGCCGATCGTGGGCGAGGCGCTTCGAGGTCCCGATGAACGACGACGGCACGTACGCGACGGCCGGCAAGTTCATCTCCCGCAGCACCGGGAAGGCGTGCTCGTAGACGTCGCGATAGCCGTCGTCGAAGGTGATGACCGCGGCATCGCGGCGCGCGGCCCGCCGGCCGGCCAGCGCTTCCATCGCGTCGTCCAACCGCACGACGTCGTGCGTCTGGCAGAGCACCTCGAGGTGCTTGCGGAAGGTGTCCCGCGCGATGTTGAGCGTGGGCAGCCCGCGCTCGGCCTCCAGCGGGTAGTTCCCCACCACCCGGTGGTAGCTCAAGATGAGCACGCGCACGCCGCCCACCGCCCGCCGCTGCACGTTCGAGATGAGCTCCTGGGCGCCGCTGTAGTGCAGCGCCAGCGCCGCGGCGCCCTTCACCGCCCTGCGCGCCACCTGCACCGCCTGGTCCTTGAGCCGCTTCATCCTGCCCCTCCTCCAGCGCCGGCCGATCCGGCCGCTCCGCGCTCTATGCTTGCGCACTGGCTCGCAGGACGGCCTCGAGCCGTCCCATGCCCTCTGGCCTCGGCGCGCGGAGCAGCCGCCGCGCCCGCCGCGCCGCCTCGAGCGCCGCGCGCGGAAGCGCCGCCTTGACCGATTCGCGCGCGAACACCGCCGCCTGCTGCGCGGCCCGGACCGCCTTGCCGCGCGACCCGCGCCAGAGCCGCATCTGGATGGTCCAGCGCTCCGCTCGGGCCCACTGCGCTTTGTACGCCTCGTTGCCGCGGAGGAAGTCGAACTCGTGCAGCCCTTCCGCGTACGCGTCCTGGACGGTGCGGGCGAGCAGCACCAGCCCGACGCTCTTCGATGCCCAGGCCGGGTCGTATCCGGACTGGTAGTAGAGGAACTTGCCGCCGTGCACGACCCCGTACACGGAGGCCACGGGCCGTCGCGCGGCGAACAAGGTGTACAGGCGCAGCCAGCCGCGCTCGGCCAGCTCTCGCACGGCGGCGCGGTGGAAGGCCTCGTGGGTCGCGTCGGTGAGGCCGTCCGAGCCGCCCTCGACCGCCCACCGGGCGCGGTGCAGCTCGAGGAAACGCTCCACGGCGATCAGGGCCTCCTCCGGCGTGCGCGCCACCTCGATGGACACGCCAGGCTGCCGGAAGAGCCACTTCTCGCGGCGGCGGAGGTTCTCGCGGCGGCCGAGCCCTTGCAGGAACTCCTGGTACGACCCGGCCAGCGGAATGTGCGGGCAGACGAAGCGCAGGCGCGCGTCGCGCACCACCGCGACCGGCGCGCCACCGAGCCCCGCCGCGGACGCGCGCACCGCGCGCCCGTTGGGGAAGAGCTGCGCGAGGTGCAGCGAGGTCGGGCTGTCCCGCCACAGGCCGTCCAGATCGCACAGGTCCCACGGCAGCTCCCCGAGCGCCGCCAGCGCCGCTGCGCGCACCTCGACCTCGCGGCCCGGGACCGCGAGGAGGTCGAGGTAGTCGCAACCGGTCGCCCCATCTCCCAGGAAGGCCACGCGGCGCACGGGGATACCAGCCAGCCGCACCACCTCCGAGAAGAGGGGCAAGAAGCCCACCAGCCGCTCGCGCTCGAACATCGCGACGCAGCTCAGCTCGCGCGCTTCGCCGAAGTGTTCCCACCAGGGGATCAGCCATTCCGGCGAGAGGAACAGGCATCCCGAGCGCGCCTCGCCGCACAGCGCGCTCCAGTCCGCGCGCAGGCGCAACAGGCCAGCGGCATCGCGCACGACCTCGGTCCTGAGCGCAAGGGGCGCCGCAACCGGCGGAGCGTCACCGCTCACGAGAGCAGCTCCCGCACGCAGCTCGCTACGTGCTCCGCGTCGGCCGGCGAAAGGTCCTGGTGCACCGGCAGCTCCAGCACCGTCTCACGAAGCCGGTCCACCTCGGGGAACTCTCCGGGCTGGACCGCGGGATGCCGCAGCCGCCAGAAGTCCACCGTCTCCACCCCACGGGCGAGGAGTCGGGCCATCGCGCCCGCTTTGTCCTGCACCGGCATCGGGTAGAAGAGCGGGCACACGCCGGGCTTCAGCTCTCCGGTCACCGGCGGGGCCAGGTCGCGCAAGGCGGCGTAGAGCAGGAAGTAGTTGCGCCGCCGCCGCTCGACGATGAGCGGCCAGTCCTGGTTGCGCAGCACCAGGTGGCTCATCGCGCTCATGCCCAGCTTCACCGCCGCCGGATCGAAGTGCTGGGTGCCGGTCGAGATCCGCTCGACGCTCGCCTTGCGCACCACCCACCGGCCCGCGCGGCGCAGCGCCTCGCGGACGGCGCGGCCGACGGGACCTGCGCGTAGCTCGAGGTTCGAGAGCAGGCTGCCGGCGAGGTGCGAGGCAGTCGAAGGCCAGCCCGGAGGCTCGACCTCGGGCAGCCGGTACAGCTCGTCGCGGAACCGGCCGCGCGCGAGGAGCGCGCCCCCGTTGGGCACCGGCAGCGTCTTGTAGAGGCAGAACACCGACAGGTCGCCGCTCGAGCCGAGCGGCTTGTCGCCGTTGCGGGAGAGCAGCGCCAGCGCGCAGTCCTCGATCAGCGGGACGCCGAGCTCGTTCGCCAGGTGCCGCGCCGCCTCCATGTCCTGGGGGAACCCGGCGTAGTGGATGACGTACAAGGCGCGGACCTCGGGCGTTCTGCGCCGCCGCGCGTCCTCGAAGTCGCAGCGCATCTGCGCGTCGACCCGGAAGAAGACCGGCTTGACCCCGGCCGCGAGCAGCGTCTCCAGCTCGACGCCGTGGTGGTAGGCGGGCAGCAGCACCTGCTTCCCGGTCAGATCGAGGAGCTGCACGGCGTCCCACACCGCGTTGCGGGCGAAGTACCGGTACCGCAGCCCCGGCTGGTCGAAGGGAAAGACGAGCGGCACCGCCGCCGACGGGCGTGGCACCAGCATGTGCGGCCAGGCCGTCTGCATGCAGGGCACCACCCGCTTCGGCGCCGGGGCGCGCTCCCCCAGCCCCGCCTCCACCCGCATCCGCCGCGCTGCCTTCACCCTCACCCCTCCCTGCGCAGCGTTCGCCGCACCTGCCCGGCGAGAGCCCGCGCCACCGGCCAGGCCGTGAACCGCGCTTCGTGGACCAGCCGCCCCGCCCGCGTCGGCCGGAAGATGGTGAGCCAGGTGTGGGTCCTCAAGGCCGGCTCCCAGTCCAGCTTCCAGTCCATGCAGGGCCCCAGGAAGTCGAACTCGGAGAGGCCGCGTTGGCACGAATCCCGGATCATCTCGGAGGTGAGCTGCTGCCCGGGGCTGAATTCGTGCAGCGCCTCGTCGTAGCCCAGCTTGAGCAGGTAATGCCGGCCGGCGTGCAAGAGGCTCAAGTGCGCCGCGATGCGCCGCCCGTCCAGCTCGAGGAAGCCGAGCGCCAGTGCGCCCCGCTTGGCCGCGTCGCGGGCCATCTGGGCGTAGAAGCCGACCAGCTCCGGCCGCTGCGCGATGGCGGTTCCGCCGCGCCCTTTCCAGCCGCTCGCCTCGATGACGAAGAAGTCCGCCAGTGCGCAGTCGAGCTGCTTCGCATCTTTGCCGTCGAGCAGGACGTACTTCACCTCTCCCCGCTCGGCCAGCCGGCGGCGCCGCCGCCGCAGGTTCTGCCGGAACTTGGCGTCCAGGGCAGCCTCGACCGTCTCGTAGCGGCTCGCCGCCTGCGGCTTGCGGCCCGCGGGCTTCTTCGCTTCCACCACGGCAGCCACCGGCTCGACCGCAGGCAAGACCAGGTAGGGGGAGCGCAGCGAGGTCCACAGGCCGCAGGGGAAGCCCGACGCTTCGGCGAGATCGCGCAGCCTCCACTCGGGAGCACCGTGGGGCAGATCGCGCAGGCGGAGCCGGTCCCAGCCCGGCAGGCCGCACAGCTTGTCCCAGACGGCCGTCAGGGCTTCCTTGCCGCGGCGCCCGAGCAGGACGCCCCCGCGCTGGGAGTGGTCGTTGTGCGGCGTTCCCCAGGTGGTCAAGGGCAAGAAGCAGGTATCGGCGTTGCGCTCCTTGGTCTCGAGGAGCGGAACCGCCGCGTGCAGCTCGCGACCCGAGCGGGCCACGAGCGTGCGCAGCGAGGCCCCGGGCGCGAAGTTCTCGATCCAGGCGCGCACCCATTCGTGCCGCAGCATCGGCTCGTCGCGCGGCCCGCGCGGCAGCGCCGCGTTCCATTCCTTCTCCAGCGCGTTGAAGGCCTCGCGACCCTCCGCGACCTCCACGGCGAGCGGCGGCTCGGAAAGCCGCTCCTGCTCTCCGGACCCTTCCCGCATGGCGACGGCGACGGACATGAAGGCTCCTTCAGCGGGCCCCGCGACCGAACAGGACGATCTTTGCGGTGTGGAAGCAGATGGCCAGGTCGAGGAAGAGGGAGCGGTGCTCGACGTAGTACAGGTCGTACTCGAGCTTGTTCTTCGCGTCCTCGATGCTGGACCCGTACGGATAGCGGATCTGCGCCCAGCCGGTGATGCCCGGCTTCACCGCCTCGCGCAGCCCGAAGAACGGGATCTGCTGCTTGAGCTGCTCGACGAAGAAGGGGCGCTCCGGGCGCGGTCCCACGAAGCTCATGTCGCCGCGGAACACGGCGAAGACCTGCGGGATCTCGTCCAGCCTGGTCTTGCGCAGGAAGGCCCCCATGCGCGTCACGCGCGGGTCGCGCTGCGAGGCCCAGACGGGGCCCGAGAGCTTCTCGGCTTCCTCGTGCATGGTCCGGAGCTTGTAGACGCGGTAGGGCTTGCCGCCCCGGCCGGTGCGCTCCTGCACGTAGAAGACGGGCCCCTCGGAATCGAGCTTGATGAGCACCGCGAGCACGGCCAGGAGCGGCCCGGCGCAGACGAGAAGCAGCGCGCTCATGAACAGGTCGAACACGCGCTTGGCGGCCTGCGACATGGGCGAGGTGAGGCCGTTCCCGATCGCCAGATCGGTCGGCCGGAGCAGCGAGAGCGGCA
>DATFUN010000459.1:0-4706 GCA_035260805.1 Myxococcales bacterium
CTTCTTCGGCCAGGCGCAGCTCTCGCAGAACAACCTCTTCGGCTACGGCCACACCGCCAGCCTGTCGTTCCAGATCTCCAGCCTGCGGCAGCTCTTCCAGCTCAGCTACCTGGACCCGTACTTCCTCGACACCGCCTGGACGGCCTCGATCGACCTGTACCGCAGCGAGCTGCTCTTCACCGGCTTCGACCGCAAGGCGATCGGCGGCGCGCTCACCGCGGGCTACGAGCTCTTCGAGGATTTCCGCTTCTTCGGCACCTACACGCTGGAAGGCGTCGACGTGACCCCGACCGGCACCTCCGCGCTGCAGCTGCGCAACCAGTTCACCGCGGGGCGCACTTCCAGCGTCCGGTTCTCGTTCAACTACGACAAGCGGGACAACCGGCTCTTCCCCACCAACGGGCACCTGGAGTCCGCCTCGGCCGAGTTCGCCACCTCTCTGCTCGGTAGCCAGAACCTCTTCCAGCGCTACCGCTTGATCGAGCGCCGCTACCGGCCGCTGTTCTGGGGGCTGGTGGCCAAGGTCAACCTGTCGGTCGGGTACATCCGGAGCACCGACCCGCTGAACCGGCCCATCTCCATCAGCGAGAAGTTCTTCGCCGGCGGCATCAACTCCATCCGCGGCTACACGCTGCGCAGCATCTCGCCGACCAAGAGGATCCTCGCCTCCCGGGAGCCGGACGCCGGCATCATCGACTTCGCGGTGGGCGGCAACAAGGAGCTGCTCACCAACTGGGAGATCGAGTTCCCCATCGTCGAGTCGGCGGGCATCCGGGGAGTGGTCTTCTACGACGCGGGCAACGTCTTCTCCGAGAACGAGGACTTCTTCCACAGCAACCAGCGCCCCGACGCGAACGGACGCGGAACGCTCCCGCTGGGGCTCTTCCACAGCACGGGGTTCGGCGTGCGCTGGTTCTCGCCGCTCGGCCCGCTTCGCTTCGAGGTCGGGTTCCCGCTCACCCGCCGGCCGATCGACGACGCCTACCTGTTCGAGTTCACCATCGGGAACTTCTTCTGAAAGGCATGCCGTGGCGTCCGCGTTCGAAGAGCCGAAAAGCACAGCGCCGCCGGATACGGCGTCGCCTGACTTGACGCCCCTCGCCACGTCCCTTTAGCTTGGCCCGCTTTTCGTCCCCCGGAGACCTTCAGATGCGCCGTTTCGTGACCGCCTTCCTGCTCGCCACCACCGCTTTCGCCGCCGCCGCGCGCGCGCAGCTGAAGCTCGCCTACGTCGACGTGCAGCGCGCCATTCAGGAGACCGAGGAGGGCAAGGCCGCACGCGGCCGGCTCAAGTCCGAGTTCGACCAGCGGCGCTCACAGATCGACAAGAAGAGTTCCGACCTGGAGAAGATGCAGCAGGAGTACGAGAAGCAGGCGCCGGTGCTCTCCGACGACGCCAAGCGCAAGAAACAGGAGGAGTTCCAGAAGGCGCTGATCGACGCGCGCAAGTCCGCCGGCGACCTGCAGGAGGACATGAACCGGCAGGAGCAGCAGGCGATGGCGAACATCCTGCAGCGGCTGCAGCAGGTGGTGGCCGAGATCGCCGAGCGCGAGTCGCTGAACTTCGTGATGGACAAGGGGACCCTCCTCTACGCGCCGCCGTCGGGGGACATCACGAACGAAGTGGTGCGCCGCTATAACGACAAGTTCGGCGCAGGCGAGAAGCCTTCCGGCAAGGCGCCGCCCAAGACGGCGCAGCCCGCCCCGAAGACCGCTCCGCAGCCGCCGCCCGGGAAGAAGTAGGTGGGTCCCGGGGCGCTGCTCCCGCTGGAGGAGCTGGCGCGCCGCATCGGCGCCGAGGTCCGCGGCGACGGGTCGCGCCGGGTGCGCGGCGTGGCGGCGCTCGAGGATGCGGGCCCCGACGAGGTCGCGTTCTTCGCCAACGCGAGGTACCGGGCGGAGCTCCAGCGCACCCGGGCGGCGGCGGTGATCGTCGGCGAGAACGAAGCCCAGCTGGTCCCCCAGAGCGCCGCGCGGCTCGTCGCGCCGCAGCCCTACGTGGCCTTCGCCAAGGCGAGCGCGTTCTTCCATCCCGAGGACCGGCCGCCCCCAGGAGCCCACCCTGCGGCGCACGTCGGAACGGGGGCGGAGATCGATCC
This sequence comes from Myxococcales bacterium, assembly GCA_035260805.1. Lineage (GTDB taxonomy): Bacteria > Myxococcota > Myxococcia > Myxococcales > 40CM-4-68-19 > VBKO01. Next base: position 2,100 of record DATFUN010000459.1, read on the forward strand.
CACCGCCTCGGTGGGCGCGCACTGCGTGGTGGGGCGAGGGGCGCGCATCGGCCCCCGGTCGGTGCTGCACCCGGGGGCCGTGGTGCTCGACGAGGCGCGGGTGGGCGCCGACTGCGTCTTGTGGACCGGCGCGGTGGTGCGCGAGCGCTGCGTGCTGGGCGACCGGGTAGTGCTGCAGCCGAACGCGGTGGTCGGCTCCGACGGGTTCGGCTTCGCCTTCGACCTCGAAGGCAACGGGGAAGGCCCCTTTCATCGCAAAGTGCCGCAGGTGGGCATCGCGCGCATCGAAGACGACGTCGAGCTGGGCGCCTGCACCTGCGTGGACCGCGCCACGCTGGGCGAGACGGTGGTGGGGCGCGGCACCAAGGTCGACAACCTGGTGCAGATCGGCCACAACGTGCGCATCGGGCCGCTGTCCCTGATCGTCGCGCAGGTGGGCATCTCCGGCTCCACCGAGATTGGAAAGGGCGTGGTGCTGGCCGGGCAGGTGGGAATCGTCGGCCACGTGAAGATCGGCGACGGCGCGCGCATCGGCGCCCAGGCGGGCGTCCCCAACGACGTGCCGGAAGGAGCCACCTACACCGGCTACCCGGCGATGCCGCACCGCGAGTGGCTGCGGACCATGGCGGCGCTGCCGCGCGTGCCCGATCTGGTGAAGCAGGTCCGCAAGCTGGAAGCCCGCGTCGCCGAGCTGGAACGGACGGGGCGAGCCAAGTAAGGGTTCGTTGCCGCGCGATCCGGCCTGGGGTAGCTTCGCGCGCTTTGGGAGGCTCGCGTGGAAGGCCCCGTGCTCGACATCGCGAAGATCCTCGCGGCGCTGCCGCACCGATATCCGTTCCTGCTCGTCGATCGCGTGGTGGCGGTGGTCAAGGGCGAGCGCATCCACGCCTACAAGAACGTCACCTTCAACGAGGGATTCTTCCAGGGCCATTTCCCGGGGAACCCGGTGATGCCAGGCGTTCTGCAGCTCGAGGCGCTGGCCCAGGCGGGCGCGCTCCTGGCCCATGAGAGCGCACCCTTCGACCCGGCCCAGAAAGTCATCCTGCTGCTGGCCTTCGACGACGTGAAGTTCCGCCGGGTGGTTTCGCCGGGCGATCGCCTCGACCTGCACGTGGCCATCGAGAGGCAGAAGGGGTCCTTCTGGAGACTTTCGGGTCAGGCAAAGGTGGACGGGCAGCTCGCCAGCGAGGCCGAGATCATGGCCACCATCGCCGACCGCAAGGAGCAGAAGTGATCCATCCCACCGCCCTCGTCGACCGCCACGCCGAGCTGGATTCCACCGTCCAGGTCGGTCCCTATGCGGTGATCGGCCCCAAGGTGAAGATCGGGCCGCGCACGCGGGTAGGCCCCCACGCGGTCATCGAAGGCGACACCACCATCGGCGCCGACAACGTCGTTTTCCAGTTCGCCTCGGTCGGCGCCATCCCGCAGGACTTGAAGTACGCCGGCGAGCCCACCCGGCTGGTGATCGGCAACGCCAACCAGATCCGGGAGTTCTCCACGGTGCACATCGGCACCGCGGCCGGCGGCGGGGTGACCCGGCTGGGGAACGGATGCCTGCTGATGGCCAACAGCCACGTCGCCCACGACGTGCAGCTCGGCGACGGGTGCATCCTGGCGAACAGCACAGCGCTGGCGGGCCACGTGGTGGTGGAGGACCACGTGATCTTCGGCGGGCTCTCGGCGGTGCACCAGTTCACCCGCATCGGGAGGCTCGCCTTCGTCTCCGGCGGCGCGATGGTCACCCAGGACGTGCCGCCCTACGTGACGGTGCAGGGCGATCGCGCCGAGGTGGTCGGGCTCAACACGGTGGGGCTCACGCGCGCGCACCTGGACGAGCACGCCATCGCGCGGGTGAAGGGCGCCTACAAGATCGTCTTCCGCAGCAAGATGGGGCTGCGCGAGGCGGTGGCGCACGTGAAGGCGGAGTACGGCGGTCACGCCGAGATCGATCACTTCGTCGCCTTCCTGGAAGGCTCCCAGCGGGGCATCGCGCGCTGATGGAGCCCATCGGGCTGGTCGCCGGCTCGGGCCGGTTTCCGGTCCTCTTCGCCCGGGCGGCCTCCGCGGCCGGGCGCTCCGTGGTGGCCGCGGGGCACGAGGGCGAGACCGACCCCGAGCTGGAGCGGCACGCCGCCCGCCTGAGCTGGGTCAAGCTGGGTCAGCTCGGACGGATCGCCGCCGTCCTGCGCGAGGGAGGGTGCCGCGAGGCGGTGTTCTGCGGCGGGCTGCGCAAGGTGCGGCTCTTCGACCTCCGTCCCGATTGGCTGGGCGTGAAGGTGCTGGCCGGGCTGCGCAGCTTCGGAGACGACGCAGCGCTGCGCGGCATCGCGGACGCGTTGGAGCGCGAGGGCATTCGCGTGGTGTCGCCGCTGCCGTTCGTTCCCGACCTGCTGGCGCCGGCCGGGCCGCTGGGGCAACGGCGCTTGACCGACGAGCAGCGCGCGGACGCCCAGGTGGGCTTCGCGGTGGCGCGTTCGCTCGGCGCCCTCGACGTCGGCCAGACGGTGGTGGTCAAGCGCGGGGTGGTGTTGGCCGTCGAGGCCATCGAGGGCACCGATGCCTGCATCGCGCGCGGCGGCGCGCTGGCGGAGGGCGCGGTGGTGG
>DATFUN010000460.1:0-3613 GCA_035260805.1 Myxococcales bacterium
CATCGTCCCCGCGCGCGTAGGCGAGCCTGGCGAGCTGCAGCAGGGCGTTCTCGCGCCGGTCGGCCGCGGCCGCGCCGCGCGGCGCGATGCGGACCACGGCGTCGAACTGCTGCTCGGCGGCCGCGGTGTCGCCGGCCGCGAGCGCCGCCAATGCGCTGACCTCTCGCGCTTCGGCCGCCGCCGGGTCGCCGTCGGGCACCTGTCCGGCGATCTGGTGCGCGCGCTCCAGCTCGGCGCGCGCGAGACGCTGCACCGCGGTGACGCGGGGCTGCACCGGATCCTCCGGCAACGCCGCGCGGACCGGTGTGCCGGCGGCCGCCGGCGCCAGCGCCGCGCTGCCCACGGCCATCCCGGCGAAGGCGGTCCCCTCCTCGGGGGGAGCGAGCACCAGCGCCTGCTCCAGGTGGGCCCGGGCCACCCGCACCGCCAGGGCCGGTTCGAGGCGCGCGGCCGGCAGCCGGATGGCGAGGTCCAGCGCGAGCCCGCCCTGCGCGGCCCTGCGCTGCAGCTCGCGCGAGGCGGCCTCGGCCGCCTCGCCGTCCTGCGCTGCGAGCACCGACAGCGCGACCGTCGCCGTCTGCGGCAGGCCCGCGCGATCCATGGACTCGACCAGCGCGCGCACCTGCGCCTCGGCGGCTGCCCGGTCCAGCTTGCCGCCCTGGAGGGCCGCGAACGCACGCGCGGCGGAGGCTTCCTCCTGCTCGGACGAGGCTTGCGCCGCGAACGCCGTCCCCACCACCGCCGCCGCCAGGAGCCACGTCCTCATCGCGTCACCGCCCGCCGAACAGCCACGCCACGCCCAGCTCCAGCGACAGCTTGCGCTCCCACTCCGGGTGGCCGCGGACGCGGGCGCTGTACACCACCTCGCTCGCGCCCACGCGCACGAGGAAGCTGTTCGAGAAGAAGATGCGCTCCCCGATCCCCACGCGCCCGCCCAGCGCCCACCGCGAGCCGGTGCCGGACACCGCGTCGGGCGCGATGCGTTCGAGCAGCACCTCCGGCCCCGCCGACAAGTAGGCGTCGAAGTGGATCGTCTTCTCCCCCGCCAGCGACAGCTTTCCGTAGATGGGCGCCCAGCTCAGCTCGACGCCTCCCATCATCCGGATGTCCCCCGGCGTCGACCGCAGCCGTCCCGCCTCGGGGCTGCTGCACGAGGAATCGGTGCAGACGTCGATCGGCGCGGAGAGCAGGGAAGCCCCTCCCAGCGCGTGTCCGGCCAAGGACCACCGCTCGTCCAGATGGTGCTCGACCCGCACTCCGACCAGGATGCTGCGGAAGAAAGGATCCCCGATGGAGAACTGGAACATGGGTTGCGCTTCGGTCCGGCCGCCCAGGCGGAACATCTGGGCGGTGACCGGCGGCAGCGAGGCCGGGGTGCCGCGCATGGCGAGGCGCACGGCGGGATCGTCGGCGATCGCGGGCAGGTCGTTCGCGGCGACCGTGCCGGAGGCGGAGGGCGAGGTTGAGGGTGGGGTCGACGGTGAGGTCGCGGTCGCGGTTGAGGTCGGCGTCGGGGTCGAGGGTGAGGGAGAAGCAAGCAGGGCAAATGCGCAGAAGGACGCGGCGATCATCGGTCGTCCCTGCTGCCCGGCAGGTACCAAGAAAGCCCCAGCTGTACCGTCCAGAAGCCCATCGCGTGCGTCTGGCGCGCCCCATCCACCAACACGCGCTCGGCGTAGACTTCGCCGCCGACCCTGGCGGTGATCGCCAGGTTCTCGCCCAGGAAGAGCCGCTGGCCGATGCCTCCGGTGAGCATCGGGCGCAGGCCCCTTCCCGCCTCCGTCTCGGTGAGGACACCTCCCAGACCCGCATCCAGGAACGTCTCGAAGTGGACCAGGGCGTCACCGGGAAGCGCGACCTTTCCGTAGATGGGGGCGATCGACGCCATGCCCGCGAACGACGCCCGCTGGTGCGACTCGATGATGCGCGCGTGCAGCTCGCGCTTGGCGATCACCAGCTCCTGCGTCGCCCAGTTGCCCAGCCCGCCGACGTCGAGCCCGACGGCGAGTCCCTCGCGCAGGTGGTACATGCCGCGCAGGCCGCCGCCCCACCGCTGGAGGTACGGATCGGCGATGCTCATGGTGCCGTAGGCCCACAGCTCGAGCCGTTTTGCCTGCCGCAATGGCCGCTTCTGGACGGCGCTGATCTCGTCGGGCTCGGCCCCGCGGGCCTGAGCGGCGAGCAGACAGGCGGCGATGCACAGCGGCACAAGGCGCATGGCGCGGACAACATGGGAGCCGGTCGGCGGCCGGGCAACCCCTTGCGGCCGGGGCAGAGGGAACCAATTTTCCGCCCGCATGCACGCGCTGCGTCCAGCCGGAGCTGTCCTGCGCAGCACACTCGCCGCGCTGCTCGCGGCCGGCGCGCTCGCCGGCGGGTGCGCGCGCACCGACCTGGGCGCGCCTTGCCACCTGCAGGATGTGAACGGCGCGGAGCTGCGGATCCAGCCCGGGCGCGAGTACCTCTACCTGGGGTCCAGCGAGTGCGAGAGCTTCGCCTGCCTCGCGAGCCCGGGGAACCCGGGGCCGTACTGCTCCCAGCCGTGCTCCGGCGTGGGTGGATCGTGCCCGGCGGGCCTCTCCTGTGGACAGCTCAACCTGAACCAGGATTACCTGGACGCCATGAAGCAGCGGCTTTCCCCGGCCACGTACCAGCAACTGTTCGGGCAGCTGGGCGGGACGTTCTACTGCCTGAAGCGCTAGCCATCCGGCGCGGCCCGGGACGCACCAGGGCGCCCGTCCTTGTCGCAGATGGTGTAGCGTCTACCCCGCATGCGCCGCGCACATCTCTTCATCGCACTGCTCCTCGCCGGGTCGTGCCGGGGAGGCGTCTCGCCGGCGCAGGGGAAGGACATGCCGCAGCCGGCCGTCCGCTTCGAGACACCGCGCGGCACCTGGGTCGTCCGGGTCGAGGTGGCCCGCACCAACCCGGAGAAGGCGCGCGGGCTCATGTTCCGGCAGGACCTCCCCCGGGACCACGGCATGCTGTTCCTGTTCGACGAGACCGCGGACCATCCCTTCTGGATGCACAACACGTTCATCCCGCTCGACCTGATCCACCTGGGCGACGATCGCCGCGTGGTGGGCGTGATCGCCAACGCGCAGCCGCGCACCGACGTTCAGCGCAGCGTCGGCAAGCCTTCGCGCTACGTGGTCGAGGTCGGCGGCGGCGAGGCGGCCGCGCATGGAGTCGGCCCCGGCACCCGCGCCATGTTCCTCGGCGTGGAAGAGTGATTGCGCTCAGTTCCGCTGGAGCAAGCCCTGCGTGACGTAGCGGCCGAGGCTCTCCTCCATCATCCGCTCGACCAGCGCCTCGAACTCGTGCCGCTGATCGTCGGAAGCGAAGACGAACCGGATTCCCATGCCCGGCTCCTCTTCCGAGCGCGCTTCCTCGGCGGCCAGCACCCAGGTGACCTCCCCGTCGAGCGTCACCGGCTCGGACAGCGCCGGGACGGCGAGCGCGAAGAGGAAACGCGTGCCGACCGGCAGCGGCCGCGCCGTCTTGATGAAGGTCCCCCCTTTGGAGATGTTCTTCGTGTAGTCGGCGAAGAACGCGTTCATGCGCTCGTAATCGACGCGCAGCCGGATGGGCCCGCGGGGCGCTCTGCGGCGGT
>DATFUN010000461.1:0-9092 GCA_035260805.1 Myxococcales bacterium
TCCCGCGCCGAGCAGCACCGCGTCTGCGCAGGCGCGCAGCAGCCCCATCACGAAGCGGTCCGACTCGCTCCCGCCGCTGATGATGTGCCCCGATTCCTCCTGCGTGCGAAGGGCGACGACCCCGTCCACCGAGGCCACGAAGTTCGCGTAGACGCACTGATCGGCGAGTCCGAACCCGCCGCCGTAGCACGCACGCAGCGGCTCCGGCAGATCGAACGAGGGCACCCCGGCCGATTCGTGCAGGAGCTGCAACGGCCCGCCCTCGCACGGAGTCATGGCAACGCGCGCTCCACCGCGGCGAATTCGGCCACCGAGAGCGTCTCGCCCCTGCGCTGCGGATCGATCCCGGCGCGCTCCAGCGCCTCGCGCGCGCCGGGCATCGCCTTGACCGCGTTCCAGAGCGTCTTGCGGCGGTGCATGAACGCAGCCTTGACCAGCGCGCGGAAGCGTTGCTCGTCGCGCACCTCGGCGCGTGGCTCGGAAAGGAAGTCCAGCACCAGCGCGCTCGTGAAATGGCCTAGCCCCGCGCCCAGCTCAACGACCGTCTCTGCCGACCGGACGCCGGTCAGGTCGGCAAGGGCGCCCAGGATCCGCGCGTCCCCGAGGAAGTTCTGGCCCCACTCCTTCTTGGGACGCAGGCCGTGGCGGCGCAGCAGCTCGGACGGGCGCTGGCTCACAACCGCCACCCCGGGTCGGCGGCGAGGCGCGCCGGCGCGCGCTCGCCGCGCGCCAGGCGGACCGCTCCCGCCATCGCGATCATCGCCCCGTTGTCGGTGCACAGCCGCGGAGAAGGCAGATGGAGCGCGATCCCCTCCGCGGCGGCCCGCTCCGCCGCGAGCGCGCGCAACCGCGAGTTGGCCGCGACGCCGCCGCACACCACCAGCGCCGGAAGCCGCGCCGCGCGGGCGGCGCGCATGGCCCTCTGGGTGAGCGCGTCGCAGACCGCTTCCTGGAAGGACGCGCACAGGTCGGCGAGCTCCTGCCCCTGGGGGACCCCTCCGCGGTCGCGCACGTGCTGGAGGACCGCGGTCTTGAGCCCGCTGAAGGAGAAGTCCACCTCGTCGCGCGGGCGCGCGGACAGGCCGCGCGGGAACTCGACGGCCTCCCGATCGCCGCCCTTCGCCAGGCGATCGATGTGCGCGCCGCCCGGGTACGGCAGCCCGAGGAGCTTCGCCACCTTGTCGAACGCCTCGCCCGCGGCGTCGTCGAGCGTGTGCCCCAGCGCGCGGTAGCTGCCGGCGGCGCGCACCTCGTACAGGGAAGTGTGCCCTCCGGAGACGACCAGGCCCAGCCAGGGCGGTGCGGGGGCGTGCTCGTCGAGGTGGACCGCGAGCAGGTGTCCTTCGAGATGATTGACGCCGATGAGCGGCAAGCCGGCCGCCGCGGAGAGCGACTTCGCCATCTGCACGCCGACCAGCAAAGCGCCGACCAGCCCCGGGCCGCTGGTCACGGCGATCCCGGCCAGAGCCCGCAGCTCGCAGCCGGCGCGGCGGAGGGCTTCGTCCGCCACCGGCAACGCGCGCTGGAGATGGTCGCGCGAGGCGAGCTCCGGAACTACGCCGCCGTACTTCGCGTGCAGGGCGGCCTGCGTGTGCACCACGTCCGAGAGGATGCGGCCGCGTGGGCGCTCGCCGGCCGCCCCTTCCACCTCCACCACCGCGGCGGCGGTCTCGTCGCAGCTCGTCTCCAGGCCCAGCACCCGCACAGGCCCTGTCTACGCGGATTCGACCTCGTCCGCGACGCAAAAGCACCGCGGACGTCCGGTGGAACGAAGCGCTACTTGGAGAGATTGGCCACGATGGCGCGGACGTCCCCGGCGAACTCGCCGGTGGGTTCCAGGTCGAGGTAGCGTTTGTACGCGGCGACCGCCTCCTTCTCGCGCCCCAACCCCTGGAAGGCCGTGCCGAGCAGGAGCTGGGCGCGGGCGTTCTTCGGATCGAGCTGCGCCGCCTGCTGGAGCGGCTTGACCGCATTGCGCAGCTGGTCGCCTTCGAGGAAAGCGTCGCCCAGCGCGAGCAGGGCAGGAACCGAGTCGGGGCGCAGCTCGATCGCCTTGCGGAACTGCGCGACGGCGGCGCGGTACTTGCCGCGCTTGAGCAGCGCCTCGCCGGTGGAGAGAACCCGCCCGTAGTCCGCGGGATCCGGAGCCGGGGAGACCGCGCTGCTGGAGAGCGAGGGGGGCGGCGCCTGCTCGGTGGCCTCCGCGGGCGCAGGCGGTTGCGCGGCGGGAGTATCCGCGGCCAACGGAGCGGGATTGGGCGCCGCCGCTTCCGCCGGACGGGCGGAGGGTGCGCGATTTGTACGGCGCACCAGGACGGCGGCGGCGGACAGCGCCAGCAGCGCGGCGCCGGCCATGATCAGACGGCGGCGGGTCGCGCGCGAGCGAGCCTCGAGCACGGCGGGGCTGCTGAGCGACGCGCTGGGTTGCGCGGCGGGCGAGCCCCGACGGAGAACGCCGAGCGCCACCGGGCGGCTGCCGGCCGGCCCGGGGATGGCGCCGGGGTTCGTCACCAGGGGTGGGGCGGGCGGAAGCTCCGCCGCCGGAGCGCCCGTCGGGTCCAGAGGGGTGGCGCCGATTCCGGCGGTCGCCACGGCATCCGCCAGGGCGGCGCTGATCTCGTCGGAGTCCAGGTCACCGTTTCCTGCCCGCGGCCGGTGCGGCGCCTCGGACTTCGTCGGATCGGTGCCGCCGCCCGGAGCGATCCAGGGCCGCACCACGCGCGAGATGGGAAGGTCGGGCGCGAACCGCTTCGCCGCATCTCCGACCGCGACGGACATGCGGCGCGCGCCGTGGGGCATGGCATCCCCTCCGCCCGGCGTGGGCGGTAGCTCGAGCACGTGGGTGAGGCGGACCGGACGGCCCGCGGTCATCGCCTGCCGGGCCTCCTCCGCTTCCCGCCGCAGCCGCTCGCGGCGCATTCCGCGGAGCGGAGGGTAGCGGACGAGGGCGATTGGACCCGCCGTCCTCAGCGCTGCGGGACCTCTAGGAGGGGTAGGCGCCTCGCCTGTCCCGTCACGCACCGCCGCGCCGGCGTCGAACTCCGCCTCCGCGGCGGCCCGCCGCTGCCCGGCCGGAGGCGTATCGCGCGCCTCGGCCGAGCGCGGCAGTGCGCCCTCCCCGGCTACCGCATCTACCCGTGCGGGCTCTCCGGGCGACTCTCCCGGCGGCGGCGGGCCCGAGCCAAGCCACTGCTGCAGCGACGGCTTGGGCCGGGGCGACGCCGCGCCGCCGCGCACGAGGACTCCGTCGTTCATCAGCCGCTGCACCGCGCCCAACGTCGACAGGTCGTCGATCGGCGATTCGGAGAGGACCTCTCGCGTGGTGCGGCTCCCGTCGAACAGCCGGAGCACGCCGTTCAGCTCGTCGGGCATGTCCGCCAACTGCGCGGCAAGGGCGGGAAAATCCACCGCGAGCACCGACGAAAGAGGCAGCGTCTCGGCGAGCCGCGCCATCTCGTCGATGCGGCGCATCCCTTCCATGAGGAGCGCCTGGGTACCCGCCTCCGTGCGCGCCTCGCGGTCCACGGGACCGAACTCGACGCGGAACGACCCGGATTCCCAGTTCAGCAGGCGGTAGAAGGCCGCTTCGCCGGTGAGCGGATCCACCTCGGCGTCCACTACCTGCCCGTCGCGTACCCACACCCTCGCGCTGCGCCCGTCCCCCGCCTCGCACAGAACCGTGGCCGTCTTCTGCCAGTTTTCGAGGGAGGTGAAGAGGTCCACCAGCCCCAGGTCGCCCACGCTGCCGGTGAGGGCCGCGGCGACGCCTCGCTCGGCGTTGCGCGCCTGCTCGCGATGCGCGAGCAGCACCCGGATGCGCGCCACCAGCTCCTTGATCAGGAGCGGCTTGAGGAGGAAGTCGTCCGCGCCGCCCTGGAGGGCCGCCGCCCGCGTCGCGGGCGCGCGGTCGGCGCTCATCACGAGCACCGGAAGCCCGCCCAACCGCTCGTCGCCGCGCAACGCCCGGCAGAGCGCCATGCCGTCCTGGCCGGGTAGGCTCAGCTCGCACAGGAGCAGTTCGGGTGGGCTGCGCTGCAGCTTGCGCAGCGCTTCCGCCCCGTCCGCCGCGGTGGTGACCGCGAACCCGGCCTTGCGCAGCGCCACCTCGAGGATGCGCAGGCTCCGGGGGTCCGCGTCGGCGACCAGCAGGCTCTGCTTGGGCAAGTTGCGCTCTTCTCAGGCTGGCGGGGCAGCTCTTCGAGAGCAGCACCCGCGTTCGGGGTGTGTCAAGGCTTCCGGCGCCCGAACAGGCCCGACAGCACTCCGCCTTCCTTGTCCTTCCCCTTGGCCGCGTGCTTCCCTTGCCGCGTCTCCAGGAGGCGCAGCTCGAGCGCCGCATCGGAGTGCTTCGGGTCCAGCGCGAGCGCCTTGCGGAAAGCTTCCGCGGCCGATTCGGGGTCCTTGGTGCGCCAGAGCACGCCGGCGACGTAGTGCGTGCGCGCGGTGTCTCCCGCCGCGCGCACCGCCCGGTTGATGAGCGACATCGCCTCTTCCCGCCCCGCCGGTGAGACCTTGGGATCCGAGGCGATGCCCCAGGCGAGCGCCGCCAAGGTGTCGCCGTTGGGATCGAGGTCGACGGCCCTGCGCAGCTTCTGGAGCGCCGCCTCGAAGTTGCGCTTCTTGAGCAGCACTTCGCCCATCTTCAGGGAGAGGCTCGCCTCCTCCCTGCGCGAACCGACCTTGCCGGTCCCGCCGTGCTTCAGCTGGTGGTCGTAGCGCGCGCGCGCCTCGGGCGACCCGATGTCGTCGTGCGCCTCTTTCAGCGCGCCGAACAGCGCCTGCAGGTCGGGCAGGATGCCGACCAGCGCCGGCGACGAGGAGGCGCGATCGGGGTGGAACCGCTTCGCCGCCGCGATGTAGGCGTTCTTGATCTGCTCGGTCGTCGCGCTGGTCGGGACGGCCAGCCGCACGTACGCGTTCTGGGTGTCGAGCGCGGCCACGCGCTGCTGCACTTCCTGCACGAAGGCGCGGACGGCGGGGTCCTCGGGCTCCACCGCCGGCGCCGCGGCGCGCGGCGGCTCGTCGACCAACTGGCCGCCCTGCGCGCGCGGAGCGATGCCCAGGTTGCGCAACCCTTGCTTCAGCATCCGCATGCGCAGCTCGCGGGCGCGCTCCTCGGCCGCCTCGTCGCGGTCCAGCTCCAGCGGCTCGTCGTCGCCGCTGGCAGCGGCATCGAGCCGGCGCGAGACCTCCTCGTCCCGGTCCGGCAGGTCGGCGTGGTCCGGCCTGGGAGGGGCCTTGGTAGCGCGCGCGGGCGGCTCGATCTCTTCCGCGGAGAGCGGCTCGATCGGCGTCAGCCCGACCGACTCCGCTTCCTGCGGAACGGCGTGCCCGTCCGCGCCTTCCCCGGCCGGCTCGGCGCAGCCGCAGAGCAGCAGCGCCACCAGGAGCGCCTCGGCCCGCGCGGGAGGAAGCTGCGAGCCGCGCACGAATTCCTCGACCTTCCGAGGCGCGGCGAGCCGGACGGCGGCGCGGCGGTCCGCGGCGTCGAGCGCGACCCGGGCCTGCATCTCGACCCAGTCGGCGGACAGACGGGCAGCACCGCCCGCCAGCCAGTGCAGCACCCGCTGGCGGCGCGCCCGAAGCGCGTCCGTCTGCAGCGCATCGACCATGCAAGACACCGGGTCGACGGTGACCTCTCGCGCCCAGGCCGGGGGCGGCTCCGAGCCGTGCCATTCGTACTTGCCCTCGGTCAGCCCGAGCAGGACGTGGAGGTTCTCACGATGCTGCTGCGCGAGCGCGGTGCGCAGCTCGTCGGCGGTGAGGAGGCCCTGCTCCACCAGCATCTCGCCGTGCCGCTTGCCAGCCTTCGTCGCGGCCTGCTGCGTCGCTTCGATCTGCAGCGCGTCTATGCGATCGGTGGCGAGAAGCACGTGCGCCAGGGCGCGGAACCCCTCGAAGCTGGCAGTCCCGCACATGTCGCCCGCGCGGAAGAACGCGCGGATCTCGCCGGTGCCGGGCGTCTCCAGGGCCAGGGTCCCGCTCGCCCGCGACCGGAGGACCGCCGCCACCAGCTCGGCGACTGTCGTCTCGCCCAGGTCGCCCTGCGCGAGCGAGGGCAGCAGCTCGAAGGTGTCCACGGGACGATCATCCTATCCGGTCTACCGGGACTCTCCAGGGAACTACCCGGCTTTCCGGCATTGACGCAGCGCCTCGTACAGCACGACTCCCGCGCAGGTGGATAGGTTCAGGCTGCGGGCGGTCGGCTCCCGGATCATGGGTACCCGGACCCAGCGCTCGGGAAACCGCTCCAGGGCCTCTGCGGGCAGCCCTTCCTGCTCCTCGCCGAGGATCAGCCAGTCTCCCGGGCGGAAGCGCGTCTCCCACAGGCCGCGCGTTGCGCGGCTGGTGAACAGGTGCACGTTGTCAGAGGTCAGCCCACCTTCGCGCACCAGCTCCTCGAAGCTCGCGTGCGTCGCGGCGTGGACCTTGTTCCAGTAGTCCAGCCCCGCGCGGCGTAGCTTCTTCTCGGTCAGCGCGAAGCCCAGCGGTGCGACCAGGTGGAGCGGCGTCCCGGTGACGGCGCACAGCCTCGCCACGTTGCCTGTGTTGGGCGGGATCTGTGGCCGGACCAGCACCAGGTTGAGCCGGGGCTCCGGCGGATGGAGGAACACAGGCGATCTCCTTCTTGGTATGTCGGAAGCATGTCCGGCCTGGCCATCATCGCGAATCCGAACGCGCACCGGAACCGGAACTGGCCGCTCGCCTCCCAGGCGCTGCGCAAGGCGGCGCCCGGAGCGGCGCTGTACGAGACGCGCACCGAGCGCGAGCTGCGCGACGCCGCCGAGCGGGTGGGCCGTGACCGTCCGCGGGTGGTCGCCATCGCGGGCGGCGACGGTACCGTCACCCACACCGTCAGCGCGCTCGCCGAGGCGCTGCAGGACCAGCTTCCACCGCTCGCGCTCCTGGGGGGCGGCTCGTACGATTCGCTGGCGCCGCTCGGCGGCCGCGGCCCGGCCGAGGACCGGCTGAAGAGGCTCAGCGAGGCCATCTCGACCGGCGCGCCGCTGGAGACCACCGAGCGCGACACGATCCGCGTCCAGCCTGCCTCGCGTGGCCAGGGCCGGTGCGGGTTCCGCTTCGGAGTGGGGCTGCCGGTGCGGTTCATCGAGGAAGTCTACGCGAGCGGCCGGGGAGGCTTCTGGACCAGCTCTCGTGTGCTGGCCCGCGCGGCCGCCTCCTCCTTCGTGCGGGGGAAGTTCGCCCGCCGGCTGTTCGAGCGCATCGACCTGCGGGTGACCATCGACGGCGAGGAATGGCCGCGGGTGCCCATCTTCGGCGTGGTGGGCTCCAGCGTGGCCGAGGCGGGGCTCGGGCTGAAGCCGTTCCGCCGCGCCACCGAGCAGCCCGGATCCTTCCAGGTGCTGGGCCTCACCGCCGGGCCGCGCAGCTTCGCGCTCGAGGTGCCGCGGCTGCTCTTCGGGCTGCCCGTGCGGCGCGACCGCCTGCTCGAAGCGGTTGCCGAGGAAGTGGAGCTGCGCGCGCCGCGTCCCTTCGGGTACTTCCTGGACGGCGAGATCGAGCCCGCGCCGGGCAGGCTGCTGGTGCGCGCCGGCCCGCGCGTCACGCTGGTGCGCGCATGAGCCCGCGGACGGAGGCGCCGCAGCGGCTGATGAACCGGACGCGCGGCGCGGTGCTCGCCGATCGGGTGCAGAGCGCGCGCAGGATGCGGGACCGACTGCGGGGCCTGTTGGGACGAACGGCGCTCGGCACGGGCGAGGCGCTCGCCATCCGTCCCTGCGCCTCGATCCACACCTTCTTCATGAGCTTCGACATCGACGCCGTGTTCCTCGACCGGCGCGGTCGCGTCGTCCGCGCGCTCGCGGGGCTGAGGCCGTGGCGCGCGACGCGGTTCCACCTGCGCGCCGAGCAGGTGGTGGAGCTTCCCGCCGGCACGCTCGCCCGCACCGGCACGCGAGAAGGCGACGAGCTGGCATTCGAGCTGCCCGCGGTGGTTTGACCGGCCCCGCGCCCGTTTGCTAGCCTCGATTCGAGGGGTGGTGCGCGATCCGCGCGCCGATACCCTGCGCTCATGCGAATCAACTACGCAGCAAAGACCGACGTCGGCATGAAGCGCGACAACAATGAGGACAATCTCCTCGTATTTCCCGAGCAGAACGTCTTCGCCGTGTTCGACGGCATGGGCGGACACGCGGCGGGCGAGGTGGCCAGCGCGATCGCGGTCAACGAGGTGAAGGAGTTCTACACCTTCACCGGCAAGGACGAGGACGCCACCTGGCCGTTCAAGGGCGACCGCGAGAAGAGCTACGACGAGAACCGCGCCGTCACCGCCATCAAGCTCGCCAACCAGCGCATCATCGAGCAGAGCGAGCAGGACGGCGCGAAGAAGAACATGGGCACCACCGCGGTGATGGTGCACTTCGTCGAGCGGAACGGCTCGGGCGCCAAGGCGCTCATCGCGCACGTCGGCGACAGCCGTGTGTACCTGTTCCGCGACGGCCGCCTGCAGCGGGTCACCATCGATCACTCGCTGGTCGAGGAGTACCTGCGGCTGGGCAAGATCACGGCGGAAGAGGCGAAGACCTTCCCGCAGAAGAACATCATCCTGCGCGCCCTGGGCCAGCAGAAGATCGTCGACGTCGAGCTCAACGCCTTCCAGCCCCAGCCCGGCGACATCTTCCTGCTCTGCTCCGACGGCCTCTCGGGCATGGTCTCCGACGAGATGATGCAGGCCATCTTGCAGAAGACCTCGGGCCTCGACGCCGCCGCCAAGAAGCTGATCGACACCGCCAACGCGAACGGCGGGATCGACAACGTCACCGTCATCCTCGCGCAGTTCCTGCCCAACTGACCGGAGCCGGACACACGACCGCCGCCGGCCCGATCGCGGCCGAGGCGCGTCCCGGCAGGCTGGCGGGATCGAAGCCGTGGCTGCTGCTCCTCGTGCCGGCGCTCGCGCTCGCCGGCCTGCTGCTCCCGGCCCTGGTGGGGCGGGAGCAACTCGTCTACCGGGACATGCTCCACGACTACTGGCCGATGAAAGCCCTGTTCTGGGGCGCGCCGGGAGGCCTCTTCCGCGCTTGGAACCCGGCCTGGTTCGGCGGGTTCACGCTGTTGGGCGACATCGTGCA
>DATFUN010000462.1:0-6039 GCA_035260805.1 Myxococcales bacterium
TCGCGGTCGAAGAGCAGCGCCCGTCCGAGCTGCGCGAGCCGCTCCAGCGCCCGATCGGCGGACTTGATCGTGAACGCGCCGCGCGCGGCGAGGCGGGCGGGCGAGCATCCGAGGTGGCCCGACTCCAGCACCAGCTCCTCCGCCTGCGCGAAGGGATCCTCGCCCGCCAGCGCCTGCAGCGCGTGGACGTCGGCATCCCGGCGGCGGCGCCGGCGGGGCGCGACCGACAGGATACGCCCGCCACCCAGGGTGCTGGCATGCGCGCGCGCCGCCGCCGCGAGCCGCCCGGGCGCCGGGGCGGACGCCTCGGCCGGCTTGCCCAGCTCCCCGCGGAGCAGGAAGCGAAGCCCGGCGAGAGCGGCGACGGGAGTGCCCAGCCGGAGCTGCGCCAGCGCCCGTTCGCCGGGGACAAGCTGCGCGCGATCGATCAGCGCGACGACCGCTTGCGCCTGCGCCGTGCCGATGTGCGCGAGGAGCCGCGCCCGATCCTTGAGCGGCCGCGCTGCCCAGGGAAGCAGCTCCAGCTCCACGTCCAGGACATGCGCGGGGCCGGTCGCCTCCAAGGTACCCGCCGCGACCAGCGCGGATCCCCGCGGCGCGTCCGACACCTCGATGCCGGCCAGGTTGGCCGCCGTCCGTTGCCCGGCCTGGGCGCGGGGGACGGCCTCACCGTGCACCTGGACGCCGCGGACGCGCACGCTGCGCGCCTTGGCGCCCGCGCCCACCACGTCGACCTCGTCGCCCGCCTGCAGCGCGCCGGAAAACAAGGTCCCGGTGACCACGGTACCGAATCCCTTCACCCCGAAGGAGCGATCCAAGGGGAGGAACAGCGGTCCCTGGTCGGAGCGGGGCGAATCGAGCTGCGCGCGCACCGCGTGCGCGACAGCCTGGACCAGCTCGGGGAGGCCCTGGCCCGTCCGGGCCGAGCACTCCAGCATGGGCGCCTCCTCGAGGAACGATCCCGAGAGGAGGTCCTTCAGCTCCAGCAGGAGCAGCTCGCGGTGGTCGGGGCCCAACCCGGGCAGGAGGTCGGACTTGGTCAGCGCCACGACGCCCGCGCGCACTCCCAACAGGCGCAGCACGTCGAGGTGCTCGGCGGTCTGCGGCATCGGGCCCTCGTCGGCCGCCACGCACAGGATCGCCACGTCGACCCCGAACGCCGCGCCGACCATCGCCCGCAGGAAGCGCTCGTGCCCGGGCACGTCGACCACGCCCGCGGTGCCGACGCCCGGCAGGTCGAGGTGGGCATAGCCCGCTTCCAGGGTGATCCCCCGCCGCTTCTCCTCGGGCAGCCGGTCGGTGTCGATCCCGGTGAGCGCCTTCACCAACGCAGTCTTGCCGTGGTCCACGTGCCCCGCGGTTCCGATCACCACTCGCAGCGGGCCGCTCACTCGTCCACCCAGCCCACGCCCGGCGCCAGCTTCGCGCGGTCCAGGCGCGCCTCGCCTTGCAGGATCGCCACCGGCGCCGCGCAGTACAGCGTCGAGAAGAGGCCGGCGGGCCGGTGGTTCCCGCTGCGCTTGAGCCCGCCGAACGGCAGCCTCCCGCTGGCGCCCACGGTAGGCGCGTTCCAGTTCACCACGCCGCACTCGAGGGCGACAAGGCAGCGCTCGAACGTCTCCCGGCTGGCGGTGTGCACGCTGGCCGCCAACCCGTAGTCGGTGGCGTTGGCGATGGCCACGGCTTCCTCGGCCGATGCGGCGTGGTAGACGGCCAGGTCCGGGCCGAACAGCTCCTCGCGCTCGTATGCCGATCCCTTCGGTTCGCGCACCCGGTGAACGCCCGGCGTCACGTAATGGCCCCGCAGGCCGCCCGGGGACAGCGGGCGCGGCTCGAGCAGCGTCTCGGGCGCCGCGCTCACCCCGGCGAGGAACTTCTCCAGCGCGGCTTGGGACGCGAGCGGTCCCATGAACACGCCTTCGCGCAGGGGATGACCGATGGAGAGCCGCTGCGCGGCCGCGGCGATGCGCGCGGCCACCGCGTCGGCGCGCTCGGGCGGACCTTCCACGATGAGGCGGCTCGCGGCCGTGCAGCGCTGCCCGGCCGATACGAACGCGGAGAAGACTGCGTCGTACACGGCCTTGTCCAGGTCGGCGTCGCGCAGCACCAGGGCGGCGTTCTTTCCGCCCATCTCCAGCGCGAGCAGCTTGGTCTGGCCCAGCGAGGCGCGTTGGATGGCCTGGCCGACCGCCCAGCTCCCGGTGAACAGGACTCCATCCACGCCGGGATGCGCGGCCAGCGCCGCGCCCACCGGACCGGGCCCCTGCACCAGGTTGAACGCGCCCGGCGGCACGCCGGCCTCGGCCAGGCAGCGCGCGTACATTTCCGCCGCGTGAGGCGCGATCTCGCTCGGCTTGAAGACCACCGTGTTCCCGCAGGCCAGCGCGGGCAGCACGTGCCCGTTGGGGAGGTGGACGGGGAAGTTGAACGGCCCCAGCACGGCGACCACGCCCAGCGGCCGGAAGCGGCACTCCGCGTTGGGTTGGCCCGGCGCGGGGAACGGCGCCACCAGCCGGAGCCCGTCGTCGACGGTGATGGCTGCCTTGGCCACGCAAGCCTGGACCTCCGCGCGCGCCTCCCACAGCGGCTTGCCGACGTCGAGCGCGATCGCGCGCGAAAGCTCGTCCGCCCGCGCCTTCAGCACCTCGCCGATCCGGCGGACCATCGCGGCGCGCTCGCCGGCAGGCCGGGCAGCCCACTCGGCCTGCGCCGCCCGGGCCGCCTCGACTCCGCGGTCGACCTGCGAGACCGCCCACCCGTGGCGGCCGAGGAGCACGCCCAGATCGGCCGGAGAGCGGTCCTCGATGACCCCTTCCGGGCGCTGCGGCTCGGCGAACGTTCCCGCCACGAAGTCCACCCCAGGCGAATAACACTGCCTCGGCCTCGCGGCGAGTGACGAGGCGGGTGACTCGAGCCATCTGGGAGTACACTGCGCTGTGGCTTTGACGGGTCCGGAGCGGGCAGTCCCCAGACTGCTCACCCAGGCGGTGGTGGTTCCCGCCGCCCTGAGCGCGCTGGTGGCCCTGGTGCTGGTAGGGGAGGTGCGGGCGCTCATCTCGCTCTCCCGGTGGGTGCAGCACGCCGACCACGTCATCGACACTGCTCACACCCTCGAGCGCGTGCTCATCGACCGGGAATCCGGCTTCCGCGGCTTCATGAACATCCCGCGCGAGGAGTTCCTCGCGCCGTACACCCGCTCCTCGCGCTCGGTGGAAGAGAGCTGGGACTCGCTCCTGCGCCTCGTCGCCGACAATCCGGCGCAGCAGGCGCGGCTCCAGGCGTTGCAGCCCTTGTGGCGCGAATGGGAGGTGTTCGCCGCCCGCGCCATCGAGCTGCGGCGAAGCGGCGACGAGGCCTCGGCGCGGGCACTGACGAGTGCGGGGTACGGGCGCGATCGCATGGAGTGGCTGCGGGCCGGCCTCGGCGATTTCGTGCGGATCGAGGAGGGGCTGCGCGATCAGCGGACCGTGCGGGAGCAGACCTGGGCCTCGCGGATCATCTGGGGCAGCGTGGCCATGCTGCTCCTCCTGGGAATCCTGCTCGGGCTCATCGCCCGCCGGCAGCTCCGGTCCGTGGTGCGCGGGTACTCCGGTGCGCTCACCGCCGCCGAGCAGGCGATGGAGCTTCGGGAGGAGTTCCTCACCGTGGCGGCGCACGAGCTGCGCACGCCGCTCACGGCGCTCCAGCTCGATCTGCAGCGCATCCGCCGCCTCGACCGAAACCGCGACCGCACAGGTCCCACGCTCGCCGATCAGCTCGCGACCGCGCTGCGCCAGACCCACCGGCTCGGATGGCTCATCGAGTCCCTGCTCGATGCCTCCGCGCTGGCCGGGGACGGCCGGTTGGAGCTGCACCCCGAGGAGCTGGACCTGGCCGAGGTTGCCCGCGAGGTCGTCTCCCGGCTACGCACCGAGTTCGACCAGGTCGGCTGCGCGGTCCATGTGGAGGGAGGTCCGGCGCGCGGGGTCTGGGATCGGGCGCGCCTCGAGCGCATCGTCGGCACGCTCCTGCGAAACGCATGCAAGTACGGCGAGGGAAAGCCGGTGAGCGTCGAGGTCCGCCTCGCGGACGGGGAGCGGTCGCTGGCCGTCACGGACCAGGGGATCGGCGTGCCGGCCGACCGGCTGGAGTCCATCTTCGGCCGTTTCGGCCGCGCCGTCTCGGCGCGCTCCTACGGCGGGCTGGGCCTCAACCTCTACGTCGCGCGCCGGCTGGCGGAAGCCCACGGGGGGCGCATCGACGTGGCGAGCGAAATCGGGAAGGGAGCCACTTTTACCCTCCGGCTTCCCCCCGGAGCCCGCGGCCAGCCCCCTGCAACGCGCCAGCTGACGTTCACCTGAGCGCTGGGTCTAGTTGCCCGTGATCTCTTGGGGGTCGAGGGCGGAGCGAGCCAAGCGAGCTCCCCCTCGTAGAGGCGCCGAAGGCGCCGGATCGAAAACGGCGGCAGCGCAGGCAGGGCGGTGGGTCTGAGTCACTCAAACAGAACGGTATGCAGCCGGTCGCCGGGGCGGGCGCCCAGGGCATCGCGGGCGGCTGGGGAGAGGCGGACCTCGGCGTCGCGAAACTCGCACAGCGCGCGGACCGCGCGGAACCGGTTCCGCCCCTGCGGGCGCTCGAGGGCGACCAGCCGCGGCTCGACGTCGCCCGGTTCCGGCTTGGCGTCCGCCGGCAGGTCCTCCTCGGACAGGCGCGCGCGGCGGTAGCGGCGGATGGGCTCCACGTCGCGGGTCGCCGCCGAGAAGTGCGGACCGCCGTCGAACGGGTCGATGCGCTCGTCGTAGCGGAAGCCGATCTTGGTGAGCATCTGCTTGGCGCCAGCGGTCTCCGGTCCCACCTCGCCGATGGCGTCCTGGATCTTCTGCGTGAACAGCGTCGCGTAGATCTCGCCGGGCGGGAACAGCTGCTGGATGAACTCCTTGTTCTGGCGCGAGAGCCGATCCGCCTCCTGGTAGGAGAGCCCGGTGAACTTGCGACCCAGGGCCTCCCACAAGGGGCTGCGCCGGTCCTCCTCGAGCTTGGGGAGCAGCTCGACCAGCACCCGGTCGCGGAAGCGGGAGGGGTGCATGGCGATGTAGAGGAAGCGGACGTAGCTGAGCTGCTTGCCCGGCTTCTCGGGCCCGCCGCGATAGCCCGGATCGACCACCAGGCCGCCGATCTCGGTGGGCCCGTCGAAGTTGTAGCCGATGGAGAGCACGCGGTGGCGGAAGTGGCGGTCGACGTTGGCGCTGTAGTGCTCCTTCTCGTAGACGTCGAAGAAGACGTGCGGCGCGTCGCGGGTGCCGTGCTGGGCGATGATGAGCGAGGCGCCCACCACCCGCTCCGACCGCGGCTCCTCGAGCACGAACACGTACTCGCGCTCGAAGGGGTTCTTGACCCGTCCGTCGAACGATCGCGCGGACCAGTCGATGATGCGCAAGAGCTCGCGCTCGTCGTCGGGCAGGTTGACGGTGTCCAGCTCGCGCGCGAGCTTCTGCAGGGCGGAAAGGTCGCTCCTCTGGACGTCGCGGATCACGTACATGCAGTTTCGATCTCTCCGGGGGCGGCCCTACGAGCACAGCTCGAGCAGGACCTGCTCGTATACCTCGATTGCCTTCTCCAGTTGCGCGATCTCGATTCGCTCGTTGGCGGTGTGAGCGTTCCCCGTGGAGCGCCCGGGCCCGATCACCACCGCCTGGCAGCCGGCGCGGGCGAAGACGCCCGCCTCCGTGCTGGTCGGCTTCGCGCGCGGCCTTGCGTCCAGGCCCGAGCGCGAGAGGACGCGGCCGATCGATCGGACCAGCTCCGCGCCGCCGTCGAGCGACATGCCGCCCGCTTTCCGCGTCACCTCGACCCGCAGCGACAGCTCCCCGCCGCCCAGCCCGCGCACCCACTCCTGCGCCTTGTCCTCGAATGTGCGGAGCAGCGCGTCGGGGTCGTGCTCCGGCAACAGGCGGGCGTCGAGCGTGGCCTGCACTTCTGCGCGCCCGTAGACCGCACCGGGGGCGACCTCGCCGCCGGACTCCAGCACGTTGAGGCCCCCGACGCCGCCGGGCGGGTCGA
>DATFUN010000463.1:0-2356 GCA_035260805.1 Myxococcales bacterium
GACGACGTGGACGAGGGCCGTACCGTCGGTGACGTCGAACTCCAGGTTCGAGACGCCGTCTCCGAGCTTCACCGAGCCGGGCGCCACCTGCCCGCCGAGCCGGATGGTGGCGCCCACCGCCTTGCGGCCGGCGGCCCGCAGCTCCTTGGGCCCCCAGTAGTAGACCAGGTTCTCGCCGATCCCGCCGAAGGCGATGAACACGAACGCCCCCGCCGCGACGGCCAGGGCGGTGATCGCGAACCACTTCGTCCTCCGCGATTTCGGTGCGGGAAGAGTCGTCCCAGCGCTGCTGCTCATGTGGTCCTCCCCCCTCCGGATTCCGCCGCGGCACGGTTCCTCTCGGTCCTCCAGCGGAGGAAGACCGAGGCTGCGTAGCCGCCGAGAACGACCGCGGTCGCGGCATACGCCGCGATGACGTACTCCCACCCTCCCGCGATGACGCCGCTCACCAGGCGCTCCCGGAGGCCCGCGCGTCGGTGCCTCGGGCGCTCGGCGCGGGCAGAGGTGGCGCGATCTCGCTGCGCAGGCGCAGCGCCGCGACGCGGGTGCGCAGCGCCACCAGGCCGGCCCAGAGGAAGAGGATGCCGAACGCGTTGATGCGCAGCGGCCAGTGGAACGCCTTGGAGACGGTCGCGGGCGTGGACTGCGCCTGGTGGAGCGAGTTCCACCACTTCACCGAGAAATATACGATGGGCACGTCCGCGAAGGCGACGATGCAGGCCACCGCCGACCACACCGCCCGCTTCATCGGATCGTCCACGAAAGCGCGCAGCGCCAGGATCCCGCCGAAGGCGAACACCATCACGGCGGTGGTGGTGAGGCGCGGGTCCCAGTCCCACCACACGCCCCAGGTGGGCTTGGCCCAGATCGCTCCCTGCGTGCAGAGGAGCAGCGAGAGCACGACACCCATCTCCATCGCGGCTTCCAGCCGGTTGTCCCACTTCCAGGAGTTGGTGAAGAGGAAAAAGACGGCGCATACGAACGCGAACGTCAGCGCCAGCATCGCGTTCCAGGCGGTAGGCACATGCACGTACATGATGCGCTGCACGTCGCCCATGAAGATTTCCCCGGGCGCCTGGGCCAATCCCCAGTACGAGCCGATGCACAGGAGGACGGCGCCGACCGCCACGAGCCCCTTGGGAAGGGGACCTTGTGAAGCCGCTGCCATCAGTCCTCCACGACGCGCCCGAAAAGCAACCCGCCGAGTGCCCATTGTACTACCGCGAACGCCCCCAGCAGCGAGGCCCATGGACGGAGTTGTTCCATGGGGTCCCCCAGGATCAATAACGAGGTCGCCTTGACCGCGGCCAGCAGAACGGGAACGACCAACGGGAAGAGAAGAAGCGGCAGCAGGGTCTGGCGCGCGCGGGTTTGAGCGGTCATCGCGGCGTACAACGTGCCTGGAGCCGAAAGACCGGCTGTCCCCAGGACGATCACGCCGAGGAGCGACAACAGGCGAATTGTGCCCGCGTCGTACAAAACCACCATCACGGGCACCAGCGCGGCGCCGATCATCGCGAGCTGGGCGCAGTTGGCGACAGCCTTGCCGTAATAAAGCGCTCGCGCGCTCGCCGGCAGAAGGAGCAGCCCCTCGAGCGCTTGCTCTTCCATCTCTCGCTCGAAGCTCTCCGCCAAGGAAAGCGTGGAGGCGAGCAGGAGCCCCAGCCAGAGGAAGCCGGCGGCGTGCTGGCGGAGGGCGACGGAATCGGGGCCGATCGCAAAGCTGAAGAGGAGAAGGGTCGCCGCGCCGAAGGCGAAGATGGCCACGATCTGCCCGCGGCCCCGCCACTGCAGCAGGAAGTCCTTTTGCAGCGCCGTGAGGAAGGCGGTCACGCTCCCTCCGCGAACCCGGCCCCGTCGCTCCCCGCCGGCTCGGGCATCTCCGCGGTCGCCCCGGCGAACACCAGGCGACCCGCGTCGAGGACCAGGCTCCGGTCGCACAGCGTCCGGCCGCGCTGCAAGAGGTGAGTGGCCATCAGCACCGTGATGCCGCGGGAGCGCAACCGGCGCAGCACGCCGTCCACCAGCAGGAATCCGGGCGGATCGAGGTGGCCGTACGGCTCGTCCAAGAGCACGACCCGGGCCTCTTGCTGGAGGACGCGCGCGAGCGCGAGGCGCTGGCGCATCCCGGCGGAAAACGTCTGCACCGCGTCGCCGGCGCGGTCGGCCAGCCCGACCTCCTCGAGGCGCTCGAGCAACGCCGCTCGCCGTCGATCGCCGCCGAGGAAACGGGCCACGAGCGCCAGGTTCTCCAAGGCCGTCAGCGGCTCGTACAGATGCGTGCGGTGGCCGAGGAGAGCGGTCCTCTCCCGCACCGCTTCCCGATCGGCGCGCAGGTCGTGCCCGAGGATCGTCG
>DATFUN010000464.1:0-7306 GCA_035260805.1 Myxococcales bacterium
CGTGGTGAAGAAGATCCTGGAACACCTTGGCCTGCCGGCCACGGGGCCGCCCAAGGCGCCAGCACGACGGGCCGCGCAGCCCGAGCTGGATGAGCGACCGGCTGACGAGTTGCGGGACGAGCTGCCAAACTAGACTCGTGAGGGCGCCCTGGCGCGCTTGAGGTACTGGTGCGCCCGGCGCCCGGCTGCGGCGGCTGCCGCGCGGCGTGGACTGGCGTTGTATCAGTTAGACATGGCATGCTTCGCTGCCGGAAGGAGGGGTCGTGAGGTGCGGCGAGTGGACCGAAGACGCATTATCAGCCCTATCGCCCGCTTGCGCGTCACAACCGATCGAGAAATGCGAGCAGTCGATCGCCGGGTTTGAAACGAGTCGCGGTCATGCGCGGGGCTTCGACCGCGGCCAGTGCTCGCTCCTTCATCGCGAGGTCCGCGGCGAGATACTGGCGGAGCAGCTCGGCGTCGTCGATGCCTACGCGCCAGGCTGCAGAAAATGTCGGGAGTCAGAATGCTGCGCATAATCGTCACGTCCGCCTAACTTCAGTGGGCCTGCGCCCGATCGAGGACGGCGCGGACGACCCGCAGGAGATCCTCGGGTTCGCATGGCTTGGCGCACACCACGTCGGCGGCGATGTCGTCGGCGGCGTTCAGCAGCTCGAGCTGGCCGGAGACGACCACCACGGGGAGATCGGCGAGCCGCGGCTGCTGCCGGATGGCGCGGAGGACCTGGACGCCGTTCAGCCTGGGCAGCCCGAGATCGAGGAGCATCAGGTCCGGCTTCTCGCCGGCGAGCTGGCTCAATGCCTGCAGCCCGTCGCTGGCCTCGAGCACGCGGAACCCCTCCGAGCCGAAGAAGGTGGCGTACATCCCCCGCGTATCGGCGTTGTCCTCGACGAGCAGCACGAGCGGCATGCGGACGATCTGCGGAGCCCCAGGGCGCCTGGCAATGTGGACGCCGCGGCGACCCGGGCGGTGCGGCTCCTACACCCGCCCACCCCTTGACCGCCCGACTGGTATCTTGGTACCAAGGTACCACAATGGCTCCGGACGCTTTCCTCGATGACGACGCTCTCCTCGACAGGTTCGAGTCGGCGCGGTTGCCGGCCGCGGCCTTCCGGCATGCCGAGCACATTCGCGCGGCGTTCCTCTACTTGACCAGGCATCCCGATTTCGGCGAGGCCGCGGTGCGGTTCCGGG
Source organism: Myxococcales bacterium (assembly GCA_035260805.1). Lineage (GTDB taxonomy): Bacteria > Myxococcota > Myxococcia > Myxococcales > 40CM-4-68-19 > VBKO01. The sequence goes on from DATFUN010000464.1 coordinate 1,195, forward strand.
CGGCGCTCCGGAGATTCGCCGCGGCGCACGGCGTCCCGGACCGGTACCACGAGACGGTGACCTGGGCGTACCTGGCGCTGATCAACGAGCGCGCGCACGGCTCCTCGTTCGCGAGCTCGGCCGATTTCCTGCTCCGTCATCCGGAGCTGCTCGACGCGAAGAGGGGCATCTTCTCGCGCTATTACGATCCGGGCGCCCTCGCGCGCTCGCCCAAAGCCCGGCAGGTGTTCCTCCTGCCCGATCCGGGCGTGGCGTCGACAGGGCCCTGACGGATGGCGCGAGAGGGCCGCTCCCAATCTCCAGGCAGGACCGTCACCCGCGTGCAGACCGGCGTGCGGATGGAGAAGCGGATCCTGCTCGTCTTGAAGGCGCTGGCGGGACCCCTGGACCTGTCGCTCGGCGATCTGCTCGAGGGCATCGTCCTGCATGCGTTCGCGGGGAAGGCCCCGTTCTCGCAGGAGACGCTCGCGAAGATCGACTCGCTCAAGCAGGTCTACGGGCTGGACCTGTCCGCCGGGGACAGCCACTTGCTGCGCGAATCGGCGCGCGCCAGGGCGCCGGGGCGGAAACGCTGACGAATCGGATCAGGGCGCGCGCTCCGGCATGGCCTGGACGGTCCCGCTCAAGCCGGCGACGAAGTCCGATGCCGGCGCGCCGCGGAGCTCGTCGAGCGTGCCTTGCTGGACGATCCGGCCGCGCTCCACCACCGCGACGCGGTCGGCGAGCACCGCGTCGGCGGGGTCGTGCGAGACGATCAGGGCAGGAAGCCGCCACTCGCGCAGCCATCCGGACAGCGAGGCGCGAAGCTTGTGCCGCGCGATCGGATCCAGCGAGGCGAAGGGCTCGTCGAGCAGCAGGGCGCGAGGAGTGCGGACCAGCGCGCGCGCGAGCGCCACTCGCTGCCGCTCCCCGCCCGACAGCGCCGAGGGGGACCTGCGCAAGAGGTGTCCTGCTCCCAGCCGATCGAGCCACGCGGTCGCGCGGCGCACCCGCTCGCGGCGATCCAGCCCGGAGAGGCCGAACATCGCGTTTCCGAGGACGTCCAGGTGCGGGAAGAGCGCATAGTCCTGCGGAACGTACGCCAGGCGGCGCTCCTCGGCGGGCACGTCCGTGGCCTCACGGCCGTCGAAGAGCACGGTCCCGTCCACGGCGATCCGGCCGGCGTCGGGGCGCAGCACGCCCAGGAGCAGGCGCAGCAGCGTCGACTTCCCCGAGCCGTTGGGCCCGGCGACCAGGACCGTTTCGCGATCGAGCGACAGGTCGATGGCCAGATCGAGCGTCCCGATCCGCCGCGCGACGCGCACCTCAAGCACCGCGCGCCTCCGCCGCGGGGAGCACCCCGCCGGGCGCCATCCGCCGCAGGACGAAGAGCAGCGCGAAGGCGACCGCGACCATCACCAGCGCAAGCGCCTGGGCGGCGCGCAGGTCCGACTCCATCGCCGTGTACACCGCCAGAGGCAGGGTCTGGGTGCGGCCGGTCAGGTTTCCCGCGAAGAGGAGGGTGGCGCCGAACTCCCCCAGCGACCGCGCCCAGCTCATCGCGCCGCCTGCCACGAGGCCGGGAGCGGCCAGCGGCAGCCCGACGCGCAGGAAGGTGCGGAACGGCGAAGCACCGAGCGTTCGCGCGACCACCAAGAGATTTTCGTCGACGCGCCGGAACGCGGCGATCGCGGCCTGCACGAAGAACGGGGCGGAGACGAACGCCTCCGCCATCACCACCGCCGGAGTGGTGAAGGCCGGCGCGATCCCGTGCGCGGCCAGCCATCCCCCGAAGAGGCCGCGGCGGCCGAACGCCAGCAGGAGTCCGACGCCCGCCACCGCCGGCGGGATCACCGCGGGAAGCTGGGTGATCGTCTCCATCCACCGCGACGCCCGGCCGGGATTGCGGGCGATCCGCCAGGCGAGCAAGGACCCGAGCACCACCACCAGGAAGAGGCTGCTGCTGGTGGTGAAGAGCGACAGTCGCAAGGCCGGGAGCAGGAGAGGGTTGCGGAGGCCGTCCCGGAACTCCGCCCACCGCAAGGTGAGGACCAGCGCCGCCACCGGAACGAGGAGGAAGCCGGCGAGGAGCGCCGAGGCGCAAGCCTGCGCCGCGCCCCAGGCGTTGGCGCGGGGGAGCCTCACTCGGTTTTCCCCGGCTGGAACCCAGCCTGGACAAGCGCCTCCTGGCCCTGCGGGGAAAGCAGCAGATCGACGAACTCGCGCGCCAGCGCGGGCTGGTTGGTGCGCTGCACGACGGCGACCGGGTACTCGGCGACGACGTTCAGTTCCGGCGGAATGGAAATGATCTCCACCGCCTGTCCCGCGCTGCGCGCGTCGGTGCGGTACACCACGGCCGCGTCCGCCTCGCCGAGCGACACCTTGGAGAGCACCTGCCGCACGTTCAGCTCGCGGGAGACGACGCGCGCCTCGACCGAGGAGCGGAAACCGGTGCCATACCGGCGGCTCGCGGCATCGAGGATGCGCAGCGTGTACGCCCCGATCGGGACCTCCGGAGCGCCGATGACGATGCGTTTCGCGCGGGGAAGATCGCCGAGCGACCGCAGCCCGGCGGGATTGTCCCGCGGGACGACCAGCACCGGCTCGTTGCGGGCGAACGTCCGCGGAGGGCCGGCCAGCCCGGCGGTGACCAGCGCCCGCATGTGCGTCCAGTCGGCGGCCGCGAAGACGTCGGCCGGTGCGCCGTGCTCGATCTGCGTGCGCAGGTCCTGCGACCCGGCGAGCGCCAGGGTCAGCTTGGTCCCCGGGTGCTCGCGCTCGAACCGAGCGCCCAACCCTTCGAACGCCTCGCGCAGCGAAGAGGCGGCGAACACCACCAGCTCGCGCGGGCCGGCCGCGCGGGCGGGCGGGGACAGCGCGACCACGAGCGCGATGCAGCGGAGCAGCCGACCCACGTCCGGCCTCCTCGAAGGCCTGGATCTGTCGCGTGGAAGCGACAAGGTGTCAAGCGCGCGCGACCATCAAGCCTTGAGCTCGCAGACCAGATGCCCGGACCGCCGGGTGTCGTAGCCGCCCAGGCTGCCCAGCTCGCGCCGGAAGGCTCGCCCCTCGAGCGTCTCGACGATCCGGCCCGCCCGCGCGTCGGTGCTCCACTCCTTGGGGAAGACCAGGTCGAACCGCTCCTCGGAGAGCGGGACGAAGTCGAGGCCGTGCGCGACGGCGGCGCTGCGCGCCACCACGCCCGCGTCCGCCGCGCCCATCGCCACCGCCTGCGCGACCTGCAGATGCCCGCCCAGCAACCGGTCGTAGCCTCTGACGGCCGAGGCCGGTACCCCGGCCTTCCGGAGCAACCGGTCGAGGAGGCGCCGCGCTCCGGCGCCCTGCTCGCGGTTGACGAACCGGACGCCCTTGCGCGCGATGTCCTCGGGCTTGCGGATGCGCAGCGGGTTTCCCCGCGCGACGGCGAAGCCCTCCTCGAGATGGGCGAAGGTGATCACCACCATCGGCCGGCCGCGGAACGCGCGGCGGACGAAGGGGACATTGAACTCGCCGGCTTCCTCGTCGAACAGGTGCGCGCCGGCCACGTGCGCGTGGCCCCGCGCCAGCGTCTGCAGCGCCGCGTCGCTGGACGCGCCGATCCAGCACAGGCGTTGCCCGGGCCAGCGATCCTCCACCCGGCCCGCCAGCACGGCCAGCCCGGGGTCGCAACCCGTCACCAGCACGTTGGCCTGCAGCGCCTCGATCGGGCGCAGGGCGACGAGGCGCGCCAGCTCGCCTCCGCGCGGCGCCCGCGCGAGCAGCGCGTCGGCGGCGGTGGTCAGCCCGAGCGGATCCTGGCGCCGCAGCCGATGCGCCACCCAGCGTCCAGCGACCCAGCCCAGAAGCGCGCGCCTGGACCCGAGGCGCTCGCCATCGCCGGCGAGCTCGGCGCGCAGCTCGCCGCCCTCCTCGCGCAACCAGAACAGCTCCTCGACCCGGCAGCGCAGCACGCGCGCGAGCCGCAGCGCCACCAGCGTGGAGGGCTGGCCGCGGCCCGACTCGAGGATGCTGAGCGTCTGCCGGCTGATGCCCGCGCGGCCGGCCAGCTCGCCTTGGGTGAAACCGCTTCTCTGCCGGGCCCGCCGGAGCCCCGTCTCGAGCCTGGGCATAGCCGCCGCCGATCTGGAGCGACGCTACGGCTTATACCGCGGGGAGCTCGCGCGGTGCGCTCTACGACGGATCGGGAGCCCTCGCCGGCGGCGGGCCGGCGAGGCTGCGCACCAGCTCGAACAGAGCGTCCACCTCGAACGGTTTGCGGAGCAGCGCGTCCCAGCCGGAGGCGCCGGTGGGGAGCTGCGCAGCGGTCATGACCACCACCGGGATGGACCGCCAGGCGGGATCGGCGCGGATCCGCTCCAAGGCGAGCAGCCCGTCCATCACCGGCATCATGTAGTCGAGCAGCACGAGCGAGGCACGTCCCCGGGCCAGCTCCTCCAGCGCGCGTTCGCCGTTCGACGCGGTGAGCACCGGATATCCCTCCCACCGCAGCACGTCGGCGAGCGCGTCCACGATCGATGGCTCGTCGTCGACCACCAGGATGGATCTGGCCACCGCCATCTAGCGCTTCCTTCGCGGCCGTTGGCGCGCGGCGCGCTCCTGCGCGGGCGCGATTCGCGCGGTGGCGTCCTCGGGCGGGCGGAGCGGTCCGCCGACTTGGATGCCATCCTTGCGGATGTCGAAGCTGCACACAGAGCGGTCGTGCTCGGCATCGCGCGCCTTGAGGACCGAGATCAGGCGGACGATCTGCGATCCGGTCTCCATCTGCCCGAGGAAGACGATGTTCTGGAAGATTGCCGAGACGCCCGGGGTGGGGACCTCGACCTCCGTGCCCAGGAGCCAGCGGGTCTCCTCGGTGACGACCGTGGTCACCCCGAGCGCGGCGAGCTCGTGCGAGAGCGCGGCGAAGAACCCCGGCAGGCGCTCGAGGTAGGAGGACTCCTTGAACCCCACCAGGCCGTCGACGAACAGCCGCTTGATCCCGCGCCGGCGCACCCGTTCCAGGAGATCGGCGGCGAGCACGTCGAGGATGCCTTCCGCCGGCGAGTGCCACGACAGCTCCAGCGCGCCGCGCTCCACCATTCCCGAGAAGTCGAGCCCGAATCGGTCCCCCTTGCGCCGGATGTCGTCCGGCTGCTCGTAGAAGCCGAAGTGCAGCGCCGGCTCGCCGGGCGCGGCGCCGGCGGCGAGGAATTGCAATCCGAGGGTGGTCTTGCCCGAGCCCGACGATCCGAGCACGAGCGTCATCGACCCGGCCCGCAGCCCGCCCCCGAGCATCCGATCGAGCCGCGCGACGCCGACGCTCGCCGGGCCGGGGGCGTCCGGCAAGGACCTGGGCGAGCCTGCCTCCGCCTCGAAGCGAGGAAAGACGCGGAGCCCGTCGGCGCCGATCAGGTAGTGATGCGCACCCGGGATGAAGCCGCTGCCGCGGAGCTTGGCGACCCGCAGCTGGCGGACGGCGCGCATGTCCAACGCGATGGTGCGCAGCTCCAGCAACCCGTCGACCATCGTGTGTTCCGGGTCGGAGTCGTTGTCGTTGCCGGCCGGGGCGCTGGTGAGGATGATCACGGTGCAGCCGACGAGACCGACCCAGGTCTGCAGTTCGTTGATGAACTTCTTGTAGTCAATCTTTGACCTCGCCAGCATTCCGGCGGTCACCATCCCGTCGAGCACCAACAGCGTGGCTCGGTGGTCCCGCACCGCGCCGCGCAGCGCATCCAGGAGCGCCGACAGGCCCCCGGACTCGATCGGGGCGAACGCGTTCAGGTAGCGGACGGAGCTGCCGACCGCGCCCGGGTCGAAGAAGGACAGCGCCCCGACCTGCTCCAGCAGGCGCGCATGCGTCTCGGCGAGCAGGGTCACATACGCCGCGCGCCCGCCTGCCCGGACGTGGTGGAACGCGATCTGGTTGGCGAGGATGCTCTTCCCGGTCCCAGGGCTGCCGAGCACGACGTAGATGCCGGACTTCCACAGCCCTCCGCGCAGGACCTCGTCGAGACCGGGGACACCGGTTTCGAGGCGGGCCGGCGCGGATCTGTCCCTCGAGGTGCCCAAGTCAGGGACAGTCTAGCGCTCGGTCGAAAGTAACCGTGAGCTCTTGGGGGGTCGAGGGGGGAGCGAGCTCCCCCCTCGTAGA
>DATFUN010000465.1:0-4125 GCA_035260805.1 Myxococcales bacterium
CAAAACGTTGCACGCCGAGCGCGCAAGACGCATCCATGTGTCCGGATGGAATTTGCGATCGACTGGCGCGGCCTCCTCCCGGCCGTACCCGCCGACGTGCGGGTCGTAGCGGAAGTCCGCCTGGCGAAACTGTGGCAAGCCCTCGCACAGTCCGCTGCAGGACGGGCCTCGTCGACCGCCTTCCGCATGACCGTCGAGGCCTGGTCGATCCTGTACACCATCGATTTTCCGGCCCGGCAGATCCGGATCCGCGACGCGTACTCCGGCCCGCGGGACTGACCCGTTCACGACTCAACGTCCCGATTCGAGCAAGGCCAGCACCGCGGCGCGCCGGGGCAGCGACGCCTGCGCTCCGAGCACCGTGGTGGCCAGGGCGGCGGCGGCGCTGGCGAACGCCCCGGCCTCGCCGAGCGAGCGCCCTTCCGCGAGCGCCACGGCGAAGGCGCAGGCGAACGCGTCTCCGGCCCCGGTCGCATCGAGGCGCGCCACCTCGAATCGGGGCAGCCACACCTCCCCGCCGGACCAGCAGAGCAGGTCGCCGTCCTCGCCGGCCTGGACCGCGGCGGCGCCCGCGCCTCGCCGGAGCAGCGCCGCGGCGGCCCTGCGCGCGGACTCGCGGTCCATCACCTCGACTCCCGTGAGGGCGCGCGCCTCGCTGCAGTTCGGCCGGATGACGTCGATCTGCGCCAGCAGATCGTCGGGGAGCGGCGCGGGCGGCCCGGGGTCGACGACGACTCGCGCGCCGGCGGAGCGGCCGATGCGGATCGCCTCGGCCACCGCGGGCAGCGGCACGCCGAGCTGCAGGAGGACCACCCTCGCGGAGCGGAGCGCGTCGGCCGCGGCGCGCACGTCGTCGGCCGTCAGGCGCGCGTTCGCGCCCGCGGCGGAGAGGATCTGCTTCTCGCCGTTCCCGCCGACCTGGCAAAGCGCGACTCCGGTGAACGCCGCCGGATCGCGGATCAGGTAGTCGATCTCCACTCCCTCGGTGATGAGGGCTTCCACCACCGAGTCCCCGCGGACGTCGTTGCCCACGCGCGCCACCAGCGCCACGCGGGCGCCGAGCCGCGCCGCGCCGACCGCCTGGTTCGCTCCCTTGCCGCCCGGCGCTTCCTGGAACAGCTCGCCGTTGACGGACTGGCCGGGCTGCGGCAGGCGCGGGCCGCGCACCAGGTAATCGACGTTCGCCTTGCCGACGACAACGACGTCGTAGCGTTGGTCCACAGGGATAGTCTACCGCTGACACGCCACCCTCTTCGATCCGGCGCCTTCGGCGCCCCCACAAGGGGGAGCTCGCTCCCCTCGACCCCCCCGATAGATCGCGGTCAGAGGGCGCTGGGGTACGTCTCCGGAGGCTCCGGCTCGCGCCAGGCCGGGGTGGGCTCCAGCGGTTCGACCGCGCGGGTCCGGTCCAGGTGGACGACGGCGTCGAACTGCTCGGCGAGCCGCGCGTGGAAGTAGTGGCTGACCCGCTCGGTGGCCGGCCGGTAGATGACGCCGATGGCGCGCTCGAGGCGCGGTTCCCGCAAGGCGCCGAGCACCTCGCCGGGATCGCGCAGCGGCAGGAAGAAGCGAGGCAGCGCCACCTCGTGGAAGAGGGCCTCGACGGTGCCGGGCAGGGCCGGCGACACGAGCATCCGCTCGGCGCCGCCGTCCCACTCGTGCGCCGCGGTCACCGTCCCGTCGTAGGTGGTGAAGCCGACCAGGAGCGCCTCGTTCCCGAACCGCTCGCGCAAGAGCTGGCCCACGTTCAGCTCGCCTTCCTCGCCCATCTCCGTCGCGCGTGCATCGCCGAGGTGCGAGTTGTGCGCCCAGACCACCAGGCGGGCGTCGCCGTCGCGCCGGGAGAGGTGCTCGAGCAGCGCCTGGAGCGTCTCGGCCATGTGGCGATCGCGCAGGTTCCAGGAGGAGATGCGCGAGCCGAAGAGCGAGCGGTAGTACTGCTCCGCGTTGCGCGCCAGCCGCGCGTTCTGCTCCGCCGAGAAGGCGTCGTCGCCGTCGCGCGCGGCCCGCCGGCGCAGCTCCTCGAGCTGCTCCAGCGCCGCCCGCTCGCATTCCGGCGAGAGCCCCAGCCGGGCGGCGTACCCGTACGCCTGCGGGTCGCCGCCGGGGTGGTCGAAGCAGGCGTACCGCTCCCGGGCGTGCGACGCCGCCGCGGGATCCACCTCGTCCAGGTACCGGATCACCGCCTGCACCGATCGATACAGGCTGTAGAGGTCCATGCCGTAGACCCCGGTGCGCGGCGCTCCGGCGGGCAGGGACTGGTTCCACCGGCGCAGCCAGCGGAGGAAATCGACCACGGCGGTGTTCCGCCACATCCAGCTGGGGAAACGCTCGAATCCGCCGAGGGCGGCGGCCGCGTCGCCGTCCGCCTCCGCTCGCGCCCAGCGACCCGCGCGCTCGGCGTCGGGCCAGTCCGCCTCCCAGACCACCCCGGTGAACCCCAGCTCCGAGATCAGCCGCTGGGTGATCCGGGCGCGCTCGCGATGGACGTCCTGGCTCCCGTGCGTGGGCTCACCGAGCAGAACGAGCCGCGCGTCCGCCGCCATCCGGAGCAGCGGGTCGTAGTCGCGCTTGCCGCCGCCCAGGACGTGCGCCGAGCCCCGGATTGCGTCGATCAGCTGGCGATCCATTCGCGTGCTTTGAATCTATGGACGCCGGGCAGCCGGTGCGGCGCTGCCGGACGCGGCTACGCTCGCTCGCCAGCCCGCTGGATGGATCCGTGTGCAGACGGCCGGATCCTACAGCCGCGCGAGCACCTCTTCGGCGAAAGTCTTGGGCGTCGCCTTCGGCCAGACGTGCTTGATGCGCCCGTCGGGACCGATGAGGTACGCGATGCGCACCGCGGTCGACTGGGTCGGCGCGTCAGCGGCGCCGTACTTCACGCCCAGCTCGCGCTTGGTGTCCGACAGGAGCGGGTAGGTGAACCCGAACTTCTCGGCGAACTTCTTGTTGTCCGGCACGCTGTCGAAGCTGGCGCCCAGGATGGCGGCGTTCTTCGCCTCGATCTCCTTCGCCCTGTCACGCAGGACGTTGCCCTGGATGGTTCAACCGGGGGTGTCGGCCTTCGGGTAGAACCAGAGCACGACGTTCTTGCCCCGGTAGTCCGACAGGCGCACGGTGCGGCCGTCGTGCGCGGTGGCGGTGAACTCGGGGGCGGCGTCGCCGACGTTGAGGAGCGGCATGGCGGCCCACGTAGCAGACTCGCCGGCGGAGGTCCACCTGCTCGACGGCGCGCTCGGAACGGAGCTGGGCCGGCGCGGCATCCTGACGCGCGGCGCGCTCTTCTCGGCCGCGGCGCTGCTCGACGGGGGTGGGCGCGCGGCGCTGCGCGAGGTGCACCGCGCGTACGTCGAGGCGGGCGCCGAGGTGATCACCGCGGCCACCTTTCGTACCAGCCGGCGCTCGCTCGCTGCCGCCGGGCTCGAATCGCGCTTCCCGGAGCTGCCCCGGCTCGCGGTGCGCGAGGCGCGGGAGGCCGCGGCGGGCCGCGCGCGCGTCGCCGGGTCGATCGCGCCCCTCGAGGATTGCTACCGGCCGGACCTGCGGCCGCCGCCGGCGCAAGCCGGGCGCGAGCACCTCGAGCACGCCCGGGTGCTGGCGGAGGCTGGATGCGATCTGCTCCTGGTGGAGACCGTGGCCGCGGCGGACGAAGGGCTCGCCGCCGTGGCTGCGGCGGCAGCGACCGGGCTGCCCGTGTGGGTTGCTGCCATGGCCACGCCGCGAGGCACCTTGCTCGACGGCGGCGATCTCGCCGCGTTCTTCCGGCGCGCGGTCGCCGCGGGAGCCAGCGCGGCGCTGATCAACTGCACGCCGCCCGACGGCGTCGATCTCGCCCTTCCCGCGGCCGCGGCGTCCGGGGTGCCGTTCGGCGCCTACGCTCACCTCGGGGAGGTGGACGCCGCGGTCCCCTGGGGCCGCGCGCCGGATCTCTCCCCGGAGGAGTACGCGCGCCGGGCTCTCCGCTGGGTCGACCGCGGCGCGACCATCGTGGGAGGCTGCTGCGGCACGGACCCGGAGCACGTCCGCGCGGTGGCGCGGGCGCTCGCCGGCGGCAGCAGGGGAGGGCGACCCGCGTGAAGGTGGCTGCGATCCTCTGTGGAGTTGCGCTGGCGGCGGGCGGGGCGC
>DATFUN010000466.1:0-2183 GCA_035260805.1 Myxococcales bacterium
GGAACGACCGGCGGCGGTCGAGGACGTACTGAGGCTGGCGATCGAAATGGTGGCGGACGTCATGAATGCGCGCACGGTTTCCCTGCTGGCGCCGCTCGACGACGGCGACCTGGCCGTCGAGGCCGCGGTCGGCCTCGACGAGCAGGTGGTGCGCTCCACCCGCATTCCTCGCGGCCAGGGCGTCGCCGGCTGGGTCGCCGATCAGCGCCGCCCGGTGTGCGTCGCCGCCGGTGACCGTCGCGCCGAAGTCGAAGGCTCGGGCCACGCGCACTACCACTCCGGCACCTTCCTCTCGGTTCCGCTCGAGGGCCCGCGCGGGCTGCTGGGCGTGCTCAACGTCACCGATCCCCACTCCGCGGCGCCGTTCCGCGCCGAGGACTGCCACCTCCTGCTCCACCTCGCGAACCGTGTCGCCGCGGCCTGGGAACAGGTGCTGAGCGCCGAGCCCGGCGCCGCCGACGCCATGCGGGCGCTGCGCGAGGCCGGTTCCTCCGGGCCCGGGCAGTCGCCCGAGCGCCGCGTCGAGCTGGCGCGCGCCCTGGCGCGCCGCTTCGAGCTCCCGGAGGCCGACATCGGCGCGATCAGCTTCGTCGCCAGCCTGCGCGCCGATCCGACCGCGCTGGACCGTGAAGGCCGCCCGGCGCTCGAGGCCATCGGCCTGGTGCGCGACATTGCCCTCTCCATCCACGAGTGGTGGGACGGCAGCGGCTATCCGCGCGGTCTCGCCGGCGAGTCGATTCCGCTCGGCGGCCGCATCGTCGCCGCAGTGCACGTCTGGGACGAGCTCACGAACGGCCGGCCGAACCGCGCTGCGATGGCGCGCGAGGCGGCGCTCGAAGAGCTGCGGAGCCTGGCGGGCCGGCAGCTCGACCCCCAGGTCGTCAACGTGTTCGAGCGCATGCTGCTCGAACCCTCTCAGGGACACGAGTCTCCCGCGACGCGGGAGAGGACGATCGCTACGCAAGGAGGTGAGTCGTAATGGCGAAGGGCAAGATCCTGGTGGTGGACGACGAGATCTACATCGTGCACATCCTGGACTTCAGTCTCGGGATGGAAGGCTACGAGGTGATCACCGCGCTCGACGGCGAGCAGGCCTTGGAGAAGGCGCGCGCCGAGCATCCGGACCTCATCGTGCTCGACATCATGATGCCGAAGCTCGATGGCTACGAGACCTGCAAGATGCTCAAGTCGGAGGCCGGCACCAAGGACATCCCGGTCATCCTGCTGTCCGCGAAGGGTCGCAACGTGGACCAGAAGATCGGATTCGAAGTCGGCGCGGACGACTACATCACGAAGCCGTTCAGCCCGCGCAAGCTGGTCGAGCGCATCAACGCGATTCTCGGCCAGTCCAGCTCGCAGCGCATGCAGGCGTAGGCTCCCGAGCGAGTCGGTTCGTTCGGGGGCCTGGCCCGCGCGCGTGTGCCCCGTCCGCTCCCCGCGGACGCCGCCGCGCGAGACGGCGTAGCTCCATCCACCCGCATCGCATTCCCGGGTTTCCTCCGCACCTCTGATAGGGTGACGGCGTTTCCACGCCCCTCACCGCCGTCCGGATCCCGCGCATGTCCTATGCCCAGGTGGCGCTGCCGCTGCCGCTGCGCCGCACCTTCACCTACCGCGTTCCCGAGTCGCTCGCCGGCCGCGTGAGCCCCGGCGTGGAGGTGCGCGTGCCGTTCCGCCGGCGCCCGCAGCGCGGCTTCGTGCTCTCGCTCGACGACGCCACCGATCTGGCGCGGGTCGAGGAGATCGCCGGCGTGGACGGCGGTCCGTTGTTCTCGCCCCACCTGCTCGAGCTGTGCCGCTGGATCGCGGAGTACTACCTGGCGCCGATCGGCGAGGTGCTGGCGGCGGCGCTGCCGGGCGGGCTCGAGGGCTTTGCGCGCAGCCGCGCGCGCAAGGGTGCCACCGAGGACGCGATCGTCCGGATGGCGCTGCCGGAGCGGCTGCGGCTGACCCCGGCGCAGCGACGCGCCCTCGAGGTCGCGGGCGCGTCGCTCCTCCGCGGCACGTTCGCGCCGCTGCTGCTCCACGGGGTCACCGCGAGCGGCAAGACCGAGATCTACCTGCGGGCGGCCTCGGCGGCGCGCGAGGCCGGCGGACAGACCCTGGTGCTGGTGCCGGAGATCGCGCTCGGCGCCCAGGTGGTGGCGGCGTTCCGCAAGCGCTTCGGCGGCCGGGTCGGCGTG
>DATFUN010000467.1:0-3426 GCA_035260805.1 Myxococcales bacterium
TGGCACGCCTTCTCGCTCACCTCGGCGCTCCTCTCGCGGATCGCCGCGCGCCGCTGGCTGGTGGGCGCCGAGCGCGGCGCGTCGCACCTCTATTCCCACGCCGAGCCTCCCCCTCCTCCGGACATGCCGGAAGTGCAGGCAAAGCTCCTGCTGCTGCGCGGCCTCGGCCTGAGCCCACCCGCGACCCCCGCCCTGCAGACGGCGCTCGGCGTCGAGCACGCCGCCTGGGCGGCCGAGGCCACTCGCGGAGTGCCCGTGTTCGCGGCGCTGAACCCCGGCGCGCGGAAGGCGGACCACCGCTGGCCCGCCTCCCGGTTCGCGGGGCTCGCGCGCGCTCTGCGGTCGCGCGGAGTGCCGTCGCTCATCACCTGGGGGCCGGGAGAAGATTTGCTCGCGCGGGCCGTCGCCGAGTCCTCGGGCGGAGCGGCTGCGCTGGCGCCGCCCACCGATCTCGGCCGGCTCGCGGCGGTGTTCCGCCGCGCCGCGCTGGTGGTGACGAACGACACCGGGCCGATGCACCTCGCGGCCGCCTGCGGCGCGCCGGTGCTCGCGCTGCTTCATGCCCCCGAGGGCGTCCGCTGGTCGCACCCCGGGCCCCGGTTCGTCGCCCTGGTGTCCCCGGAGGTGGACGAGGCGGCGGCCGCTGCGAGCCGTCTCCTTGACAGGGCACGAGCCGCGGTCGAACCTGCCCGGCGATGACGTGCCACGGCGTGCGGCTCGCGGGGGGCAGTTTGCGGCCGGCCGTGCCCCTTCCGCATGCGGGACGCCACGAGCCGCACGGCGGCCCGCCGGAGGCGGCGTGATCCGCTCGATGACGGGTTTCGGATCGGGGCGGGCGCAGACGGGCGGCGAAACCGTCGCGGTCGAGCTCCGGTCGGTGAACGGGAAGTTCTGCGACGTGCGCGTGCACCTGCCGCGCGACCTGTCCGCGCTGGAGCCCGTCATCGCAAAGCTCGTCAAGGCGCGGGTGGCCCGGGGAGTGGTCGACGTGAGCGTCCGGCGCGAGGCTCCCGGCAGCATCCGCGGGGCCATGCCGCGCGTCGACCTGCCTCTGGCGGCGGCGTACGCCAAAGCGCTGCGCGAGATGCGCGGCGAGCTTGGTCTGGCGGGCGAAGTGACCGTCCACGACCTGGTCGGTTTGGAAGGCGTGGTCGGGCTCTCCGAGTCGGCCATCGACCCGGGCCCGGCCGCCGAAGCGCTCGAGCGCGCCCTCTCGGTCGCCCTCGACGCGCTGGAGGAGATGCGCCGCCGCGAAGGGGAGGCGCTGGCCCGCGATCTATCGGCGCGCCTCGCCGCGGTGGAGAAGGGCGCCGCCGCCATCCGGGCCGCCGCGCCCCAGTCGGTGGAGGCCTACCGCGATCGCCTGGCCGCCCGCGTCGCCGAGCTCTCGCGCGGGCTTCCCGCCGATCCGGCGCGCCTCGCGCAGGAGGTGGCGTTCTTCGCCGAGCGGGTGGACGTGGCCGAGGAGCTGACCCGCCTCGGCAGCCACCTGGCCCAGCTGCGCGCGCTCCTCGCGACCGATGCGCCGGCGGGGCGCCGCCTGGAGTTCCTCGTCCAGGAGGTCAACCGCGAGGTCAACACCATCGGATCCAAGTCGCAGCAGGCCGGCATCGCCGCCCAGGTGGTGGAGCTCAAGGCCGAGTTGGAGCGCATCCGCGAGCAGATCGCCAACGTCGAATGAGCGCCACCCTCCTCATCTTGAGCGCGCCTTCCGGGACCGGGAAGACCACGCTGGCCCGCCGGCTGGTGGCCGCCCATCCCGGGGCGATCTTCTCGGTCAGCTACACCACCCGGGCGCCACGTCCGGGCGAGGGCGAAGGGGTGGACTACCACTTCGTCGACGACGCCCGCTTCGACGCGATGATCCAGGCCGGCGAGTTCGTGGAGTGGGCGCCGGTGCACGGCCACCGCTACGGCACTCCGCGGGCGGCCATCCTGGAGGCGCAGCGCCGGGGAGCGCTGGTGGTCTTCGACATCGACGTGCAAGGCGGCAGCGCGATCAAGCGCCAATACCCGGAGGCTCTCCGCGCGCTCGTCCTGCCCCCCTCGCTGGCGGAGCTGGAGCGGCGCCTGCGGGCTCGCTCGACCGACGACGACACCACCATCCGCCGGCGCCTGCATGCGGCCCGGGTGGAGGTGCTGCTCGCCCGAGCGGAAGGCTACGAGTACTGGGTGGTCAACGATGACCTGGACCGCGCCTTCGCCGACCTGGAAGCGATCGTGCGGGCGGAAGGCTGCCGGGCGGGTCGCGCGGATCTGCAGAAAATCCTCGAATGAACGAGGCCACCATGAACCCGGCGCCGGCGATCGTGCGCGCCGGCTTCGTCTGTGGCGCGGCCTTCATCGTCGCCTCGGCGATCCGTGGATGCGTTCACGGCGTGGATTGGAAAGCAGACCTCCTCTGGACGGCGGTGTTCGGCGGAAGCGCGATCGTGTTGTTGGTCGCGGCGGGATCCCTCGGCGTCCGGGTGCTCCTCCGCTCGCGTCTGCCGGGAGAGATTGCCCGAGGAAATCTGGCGGCGGGGGTGGCCGCCGGGGGCCACTTCGTCGCCACGGGCCTCCTCATCGCCCGGTGCTTGTACGGTGACGACATCGCCACGCTGGGCATTTCCGTCGTGTTCTTCGTCCTCGGGCAAACGACGCTGCACCTGTTCGTCGTCCTCTTCCGCTTCCTCACGCTCTACGCCGAAGACCAGGAGATCGTCGGCGAGAACGTTGCGGCGGCGGTGAGCTACGCGGGTGCCATGGTGGCCATCGCGATGATCGTCGGTCACGCAACCGAAGGCACCTTCGCCGGCTGGGCCGCGTCGTTGCGCGCGTATGCGGTGGCGCTTGCCTCGGCGCTGCTGCTGTACCCGGTCCGGCAGCTCGTCGTGCAGACGCTCATGCTGCGCCAGCCCTTCGCGCTGCGAGGCGGGGCCCTCGACCGGCTGGTGGCGCAGGAGCGCAACGTGGGAGTCAGCGCGGTCGAGGCGGTTTCGTACCTGGCGGCCGCGGTGTTGCTCACGGAGATCGCATGACGGCCCCGGACGTTGCCCGGGACTACGCCGGGTTCGCGGCGCGTCTCACAGCCTTCGGTCTCATCTCCGACCCCTGGTTCGAGGGGCAGCCCCGGTTCCATCCGCGGCCCGTGGTGCTCAGCTCGGCGGAGCAGGCGTCGCTCTATCGGGCGGCGGAGGAGATGGCAGCGGCGTACGACGAGCTCTGCCTCCGCTGTGCCGCGGAGCCCGCGCTGGTCGAGGAGTTTCTCGGGCTCACGCCGGTGCAGCAGGCGCTGTGGTGTTCATCGGCGCCGCATTGGCACGGCATCGCGCGTGCCGACGTGTTTCTCACCGACCAAGGCCCCGTCCTGTGCGAGTTGAACTGCGATACCCCGAGCGGGGAGGCGGAGGCAGTCCTCCTCAACCGGACCGTCGCCCCCGACTT
>DATFUN010000468.1:0-3162 GCA_035260805.1 Myxococcales bacterium
CTTCGGTTCTCCCCGCGGTTCGCGGGGGGGCCTGCCGGACATCGGAGGTCGCAGCGGGCTCGGGATGGGCGGCGGGCTCGGGATGGGTTGGACGCCCGCGGTCGAGATGTTCGAGCGTGACGGACAGCTCGTGATCCGCGCCGACCTTCCGGGCCTCTCTCCCGACGACGTACGGATCGAGGTGACCGACGACTCGCTGGTGATCGAAGGCGAGCGGCGTTCGGAGATGGAGGCGGAGGAGGAAGGGGTATATCGCTCCGAGAGGACCTACGGGAGGTTCTCTCGGGTGATCGCGCTGCCGGAAGGGGTCGATCCGGAAGGCGCGCAGGCTCGCTTCGAGAACGGCGTCCTGGAGGTGTCCCTCCCGCTTTCGCAGCAGACGCAGCGTCGCCGAATCCCCATCCAGGGCTCTACCGGGACGGGCCAACAGCAGTCCGGCTCCAGCGGTCCCATGCACTAGAACCTTCTGTATTCGCGGGGGACACCACCAAGCGGTGTTCCCCGGTTCGAGGAGAATTCATGGCGTTGAACCTGGCCCGCTACTGGTGGGCGCTCGCGTTGCGCGGCGCCGCAGCGATCATCTTTGGCCTCATTGCGCTCTTCTGGCCGCCCGCCGCGGTCGCCGCCCTGGTGGCCGTCTTCGGGGCGTACGCCTTGGTCGACGGCATCTTCAACCTCATCGCCGCCGTGCGCGCGGGGCGCTCGGGCCAGCAGTGGGGCGCCCTGGTGTTCGAAGGGATCGTCAGCCTCCTGGTGGGCGTCTTGACGCTGTTCTTCCCGAGCGTGACGGCGCTCGCGCTCGTCCTGTTCGTCGCCGCCTGGTCCTTGATCACCGGCGTGGCCGAGGTGGTCGCGGCGATCAAGCTGCGCCGCCACATCCAGGGCGAGTGGCTGCTCGCGCTCTCCGGCATCCTCTCCATCGCTTTCGGAATCCTCCTCTTCATCTCGCCCATGATCGGCGCGATCGCCATCGCCGTCTGGATCGGCGCCTACGCGGTCGTCTTCGGAGCGCTGCTGGTGGGGCTTGCCCTGCGCTTGCGCTCCTGGGCGGCGCACCAGCAGGAGACCAACATTCCGGCCGGCCCCCCAGTGGCCCGGCCTGCTTAGGAAAGGCGGAGCGACGGATGGCAGACAGGGACGAGGTACAGGGAAGGCTTTGCGACATCGACCACCGCAGGCCGGCGGTCGTTCGCGTCACGGTGATCGAGAACGGGCAGCGGCGAACGCTGAACGTCTGCCGCGAGCACTACGCGGAACTGCGCGCGCGGCAGGCCTCACCCTTCGAGTCGCTCTTCGGCGGATTCGGTGAGGGCTTCGGTGACGACCTCATGGGCGACTTCTTTGGCGACCGCGGCGACGGCGGCGCGGCAGAAGGCCCGAGCGGCGGCGCCGAGCGCGGCGCGCGCGGAGGCGGGGCCCGGCCCCGGCGGACGGGCGGCAGGGGCCGCGGTCCGGCGGCCGACCGCGAATCGATGGACCTGACCGACTACATGAGCGACCAGGCGGAGGAGATCCTCCAGGCGGCCGCGCGGACGGCCGGCGAATGGGGCGCGCGCGAGGTCGACTCCGAGCACCTTCTCTTCGCGCTGGCCGAGAACGACGTCGTCCAGGCGATCCTCGCCCGCTTCAAGCTCTCGCCCGAGGAGCTGAAGCGGCAGGTGCAGGAGATCAGCCCCAAGCGCGAACGCAAGGGCGCCCGCCCGGAGGGCGGCATCGGCGTCTCGCCGCGGGTGAAGGCGGCGCTGCTCGCCGCGTTCAACGCCTCGCGTGACATGGGGCACAGCTACCTCGGACCCGAGCATCTCCTCATCGGCCTCGCGGCGGAGGAAGGGCTGGCCAGCGGCCTGCTGCGCCGCTACGGCCTCACGCCCGAGGCGCTGCGCCAGCAGACGGTGCGCGTGGTCGGCAAGGGCGCCGAGGAAGGCCGCGTCGAGGGGAAGAGCGATACACCCAACCTCGACAAGCATAGCCGCGACCTCACCGCCCTCGCCAAGCAGGGCAAGCTCGACCCGGTGATCGGCCGGGCGCAGGAGATCGAGACCGTCATCGAGATCCTCTCCCGCCGCAAGAAGAACAATCCGGTGCTGATCGGCGAGCCGGGCGTGGGGAAGACCGCGATCGTCGAGGGCCTGGCCCAGCGGATGTTGGCGGGAGAGGTCCCCGAGCCGCTGCGCGGCAAGCGGGTGCTGGAGCTGATGGTCACTTCGCTCGTCGCCGGGACGCAGTACCGCGGCCAGTTCGAGGAGCGGGTGAAGCAGCTCCTCGACGAGATCTCCGCGCAGCAGGACAACCTGATCCTCTTCATCGACGAGCTGCACACCATCATCGGCGCAGGCGCGACGGGCGGCGAGGGAGGCCTCGACATCGCCAACGCGTTCAAGCCGATGCTGGCGCGCGGCGAGCTGCACCTGATCGGCGCGACCACGCTCAACGAGTACCAGAAGCACGTCGAGAAGGACGCCGCGCTCGAGCGGCGCTTCCAGCCGGTGCTGGTGAGCGAGCCGACCGTCGAGCAGACCATCATCATCCTGCAGGGCCTGCGCGACGTCCTCGAGGCGCACCACAAGGTCACCATCCTCGAGGAGGCGATCGTCGCCGCGGCCGAGCTCTCCGACCGCTACATCCGCGGCCGGTACCTGCCCGACAAGGCGATCGACATCATCGACCAGGCGGCGGCGCGGGTGAGGTTGCGCAGCACCTCGCGGCCGGTGGATCTGGTCGAGGCCGACGCCGCGCTCCAGCAGCTCAAGCGGGAGCGCGACTACGCGCGCAGCCGCAAGAACCACGACCGCACCAAGGAGCTGGAGAAGCGCCTCGACGATCGGCAGAAGGAGTACGACAAAAAGGTGGAGGAGTGGGAGAAGGTCCGCCGCTCCTCGACCGGCGAGGTGAACGTCAGCGACGTGGCGGAGATCATCTCCCGGCTCACCGGCGTGCCGGTGACCGAGCTGACGCTGGAAGAGCGCGAGCGCCTGCTCAAGATGGAAGAGCGGCTGCACGAACGCGTCATCGGCCAGGACGAGGCGGTCGAGGCGGTGAGCGAGGCGGTGCGCCTCGCCCGCGCCGGCCTCAAGGACCGCAACCGGCCCATCGCGACGTTCTACTTCCTGGGGCCCACCGGGGTGGGCAAGACCGAGCTGGCCAAGGCGCTGGCGGAGGTCG
>DATFUN010000469.1:0-5117 GCA_035260805.1 Myxococcales bacterium
GCGTACAGCTCGGGCTGCCCGAGATCGAAACGGCGTTCCAGCGCGAGGACCAGCTCCTGCACGCGGGTGGATTCGTGCTCCCGCCAGAGCCGCGCGACGCGGTGCCCGCCGACCTGTGCGGACCGAAGACGAAGAACACCGCCAAGGTCAACGTCTCGGAGCGGTGCCTGCGCACGATCCCCCCGCGCGAGAACGGCGGCAACACCGACATCAAGCAGATGGTGAAAGGAACGACCCTGCTGTTCCCCTGCTTCGTCGACGGCTGCATGCTCTCCATCGGCGACGTCCACTGGGCGCAAGGAGACGGCGAGGTCTCCGGCACTGCCATCGAGATGAACGCGATCGTGACGGTGAAGGTCGAGGTGCGCAAAGGGCTTGCGGCCGGCTTCGGAGGCTGGCCGAAGTTCCAGAGCAGCCGCGCCGGCGTCCTGCGCGATCTCGACCCGGACAACTTCATCGCCACCATCGGGGTCCCGGTGAAGTCCCCCGGGACGGTCATCGCGGAAGAGACCTGGATCGACGGCGTGCGCCTCGGCCCTCTCAGCAACCAGTCCGAGGACGTGACGCTCGCCGCGCGCGATGCCCTACTCAAGATGATCGACTTCCTCACTGGGCCGCAGTCCCCGTCGCCTCGGAAGCTCAGCGCGGAGCAGGCGTACATCCTGTGCAGCGTCGCCTGCGATCTGAAGATCAGCAATCTGGTGGACGTGCCGAACTTCGTGGTCTCCAACTTCCTGCAGCTCGACGTGTTCGACGAGTCCGACGACGATGATTGAGAGGAGCCTTCGCCGCGCGGCGCTGGTCGGAGTTGCTGGGCTGCTGCTGCTCGGCCACTCCCCGTACCGGCAGTGGTACGCCTACCGGGCGAAGCACCTGGTCGTGGTGAGCGCGGAGTCGCGGCCCGGCGCGGCGGCACTGGCAGAAGCGGTCGCCGCAGCGATCGCTGCCCGCCTGCCCGACTCCAAGGCAGTCGCCGCGGCGGTGCGCAGCACTTCGGAGGTCGTGGACCTCCTCAGCAGCGGGCAGCTCCAGGTGGGCCTGCTCCCCTCGGACGACGCCCGCCACGCGCTGGCCGGAACAGGCGCCTTCGCGGAGCAAGGTCCCGTGCCGCTGCGCGCATTGGCGGTGATCGGCGACGAGTTGCTGGTCGTGCTGGAAACCTATCCCCGCTCGAAAGCGCGCGACCTCGCGCGGGCGATCGACGCCCACCCTGGAAAGTGGCCGGAGCTGGTGCCGGCCACCTTCCAGGGCGATCCGCCAATCCCGTTCCACGCCGGGGTGACTTCCCGTTAGCCCTCGGCCGGAACGCGTTCCTCAGCCAGGTCCCCCGCATCCTCGACCTCCGAGGGATGGGCGGCGACGTGCGCGGCGGCGGCGATCTGGCGGCCGCGGAATCGGAGCAGGCACAGTCCGCCCATCACCAGCGTGGGGAAGATCTGGAGGACGTGCAACCCGAGCGCGAAGGCGGCGGCATGGTCCCGATCCCCGCCGAGCGCGACCAGCGCGAACCCGGCTCCCAGCTCGAAGTTGCCCAGGTTGGCCGGCGGCGCGGGGATGGCCAGCGCCAGGTTGATTCCGAAGAGCACCGCCATCGCCGGAGCAACGCCGTGCGGCAGGTGGAAAGCGGCGAGAGCGACCATGGTGGTCGCGATCTCCAGCGTCCAGGCGCCGATCGCGGCGGCGAATGCGCCCAGCGCGGCGCGCGGGTTGCGCAGACCGACGAGCCCGCCGCGCAGCCGGAGCACGGTCGCCATCAGCTTGCCGGGAGGCTTCAGGCGCTGCGAAGGTTTCCGAGCCAGCCGCAGCATTACCGCGAGGAGCCCCGCCGCGACCAGTACGCCGCTCCAGACGACGGCGCGCGTCCAGGCAGGGACCGGCAGGAAGAGCGGGAGCGTGGCGGCGAGAAGGAGCATCACCACCCCGTTCACCGTGTGATCGATGGCGACGGTCCCCAGCGCGACCGCGCGCGGGAGACCGGCCGACCGCGCGAGGAGCTCGATGCGGACCGCCTCGCCGGCGCGCATCGGAAGAACAGCGCTCGCCCCGTAGCCGACATAGGCGCAGGACAGGACGGTGAGGACCGGCACCGGCTTGACGGCGCGCACCAGCGAATACCAGCGCAACCCTTGCAGCGCGGTGCAAGGGACCCAGAGGAGCACCGCGACCAGCAGCAGCGCGGTGTCCGCGCTCCGGAAGCCCTCCCGCACGGCGTGCCAGCGCAGGTTGCGCGCGAAGAGGACCACGCAAGCGATGACCACGATCCAGACGGCGACGCGCGCCGCGAGGAGGAGGCGTTGGCGATGGGAGCTCACCCCCCCCGATCTACTTCTTCTCGGGCTCCCGCGCTCCGTTCAGGGGCTGGGCGTGTGGCCGGCCCGACCACGCGCGCTCGTCGTGTTCGGCCCGCTGCACGGGCGCCGGCCGCGCGTCGGGAGGGCGGACCGGCGGCGCCGGGCTACGCACGGGCTGCGCCGCAGGGGCGGCCGGACGCGGCTGCGAGGCGGCGGGGAACTGCTCGCGCCAGCCCCTTGCAGCGCCTGGGTTGCCGGGCTGCGCGCGGGCGGGGGCGGGCGCGCCCGACCAGGCCGGAGCCGCTGCCGGCCGCGAGTAGGGAACCGTGCGCGGCCTCCACACCGGCAGCGCGCCGGAGGACAGAGGGCGGGTGGCCCCCCGCGAATCGGCCTCCACGATGGGGATCGCCCGCACGGGAACCCTGGTGTGCTGCTCGACGACCCGAGGAGGCGGTCCGGCGCGCGGGCTGGGGCGGACCACCGGCATCGGCTGCGCGCGCGACCAGACCGTAGACACCACGCTCACCGAGACCGCGTGCTGGCGGACGGGCGTGAGGAAATAGGGGCTCTCGACGAACACCCAGGTCCGCGGCTGGACGTAGACCGCGCCGCGCGGTCCGAGCGGGCACCATCCGGCGTACCCGCCGCCCCAGCGCCAGGCGACCCACGCAGGACCCCAGACGTGACCGGGCAGCCAGACCCAGCCCGCCCCGTTCAGCATCGCCCACCGCCCGTAGTGGTAGGTCGCCCAGCCCCATGGCTCGTCGGTGACCCAGGTCCATCCGGCCGTGGTCCACACCCAGCGGCCGTCCCAGTAAGGCTGCCAGCGGTAGTCCACCTGGGTCGGCTGCCACACCCAGCCGTACTCAGGCGCGTCCACCCAGCGGCCGTAGCGATCGAGGCCGGAGCGGAAATCGTCGATCGACGGTCCGGCGACGGACTCGTCGTCCTGCCCCCACGGCCGCGACCCGTACTCATGGTCTTGCCAGCCCTGGCCGTACTGTTGCGACCCGTACTGGTCGGCGGGCGGGCCGTAGCGATCCTGCCCGCCGTGGCCGTCGCGCGGATCTCCGGGCGCGGGCGAGTCGGACTGCCAGCTGTACTCGTCGTCGCCGGACCACTGCCCGTCGTTCCAGTCCTCCGCGCGGGCCGCGAGCGGCAACAGAAGGAGCAACGCCAGCAGGTTGCGGAGCATGTCGACCTCCTGCCCTCTTGGACGCACGGCGGGCGGGCCTGTTCACACCCACACGTAGCCTGGATACGCCGCGGCGCCCATTTCCCGGAGGAAGTGAGCGCCGCGCGAATCCTGCAGCGGTTGAATGCCTCGCTACGCCGTCTTGCGATCCTTCTCGAAGAGCAGCGTGGGCTCCTCGCCGCGCAGGATCACGCCCTCGGTGATCTTGCACTCCTTGATGCTGTCCCGGTACGGCACGTCGTACTGGATGTCCAGCATCGCGTTCTCCATGATCGCGCGCAGGCCGCGAGCGCCGGCCTTGCGGCGCATCGCCTCGTGCGCGATGGAGCGGAGGGCCTCCTTGGTGAAGGTCAGCTTCACGCGCTCCATCTCGAAGAGCTTCTGGTACTGCTTGACCAGCGCGTTCTTCGGCTGGGTGAGGATGGTGACCAGGTCCTCTTCGGTGAGGTCGTCGAGCGTGGCCAGCATCGGCAGCCGGCCGACGAACTCCGGGATCATGCCGAACTTGATCAGGTCCTCCGGCTCGATGAGCGCCAGAAGCTCGCCCACGCCGCGGTTGTCCTTGGAGCTGACGTTGGCGCCGAAGCCCAGTCCCTTCTCGCCGGTCCGGCGCTTGACCAGGTTCTCGATCCCGTAGAAGGCGCCGCCGCAGATGAAGAGGATGTTGGTGGTATCGACCTGGATGTACTCCTGCTGGTTGTACTTCTTGCCGCCGCGGGGAGTGACGTTGGCGCGCGTTCCCTCGATGATCTTGAGCAGCGCCTGCTGCACGCCTTCGCCGCCCACGTCGCGGGTGGGGCTGGGCGTGTCGCCCTTGCGCGCGATCTTGTCGATCTCGTCGATGTAGACGATGCCGCGCTGCGCCTTCTCCACGTCGTAGTCCGCGGCGTGGAGCAGGTTCTGGATGATGTTCTCCACATCCTCGCCGACGTACCCGGCCTCCGTGAGCGAGGTCGCGTCCGCGATGGTGAACGGGACGTTCAAGAAGCGCGCGAGCGACTGCGCGAGCAGCGTCTTGCCCGAGCCCGTGGGGCCCACGAGGAGAATGTTCGACTTCTGCAGCTCGACGTCGCTGTCGTTCTGCGCGCGCGCCGCCTGCATGCCGGGGCGGGTGCGCGAGGGCTTGCGCGAGTAGATGCGCTTGTAGTGGTTGTAGACCGCGACCGCGAGGATCTTCTTCGCCCGCTCCTGCCCGATCACGTAGTCGTCGAGGAAGCTCTTGATCTCGACCGGCGCAGGCAAGGCGACCGCGGGGCGGTTCTCCTCGCGCTCCGATTCCTCGGCGATGATGTCGTTGCAGAGCTTGATGCACTCGTCGCAGATGTAGACGGTGGGACCGGCGATGAGCTTGCGGACTTCCCTTTGCCCCTTCCCGCAGAAGGAGCAGGACAGGTTGCCGTGGTGGTGGCTGTCCTTTCTGCTCATGTCACCTCCTCTTCACGCAAGTGTACGCGGGCAGCGCAAGCGCCGGCAACCACAGCGATGGGTCCAGGTACTCCCACTGTCCGAATCTATAGATGTGCCACCCGTCACGCCAGAAACACGGCGCCGGAACATGGCCATCGATGCTACACGACCCTCGAAGCGCCCGGACGGGCACGCGCAGGGCCGCGCGGCGCACCGTGCGGCGG
>DATFUN010000470.1:0-15210 GCA_035260805.1 Myxococcales bacterium
GCTGATCGCCGGACGCTTGTCGGTGTCGTACTTCAAGACCACGGTCAGGACGCCCTGCTCGCCGTCCTCCTTGGCGGTCACCTCGCGGACGAAGCCCTCGTCGCGCAGCACCTCGCAGATGCGCTGCTTGATCTTGCTGGCCGGCAGCTCGATCTGCTCGAGGCCGGCGCGCTGGGCGTTGCGGATCCGGGTCAAGAGGTCCGCGATGGGATCGGTCAGGCTCATCTTCACATCCTCCGGCTGGCCGTTCCTTCCGGCGTGCCAGCTCGCTTGCGTTCGACTACCACGACGACTTGATCACTCCGGTCACCTCGCCCTTCAGGGCGCGGTTGCGGAAGCAGATGCGGCACATCTGGAACTTGTTCAGGAAGGCGCGGCTCCGCCCGCAGAGGGGGCAGCGGTGGTACGCCCGCACCTTGAACTTGGGCTTCAGCGCGAGCCGTTTCGCCTGGGCGATCTTGGACAGCTTGGCCATTGAAGTTTCCTTTACGTGGTCCGGAAGGGCATGCCCATGTGGCGCAGGAGCGCGCGGCCTTCCTCGTCGTTCTTGGCGGTGGTCACGATGGTGATGTTCATGCCTTTGATCTTCTCGATCTTGTCGTAGTTGATCTCGGGGAAGATGATCTGCTCGCGGATGCCGAGCGTGTAGTTGCCCTTCCCGTCGAACGACTTCGAGGAGACGCCCTTGAAGTCGCGCACGCGCGGCAGCGCGATGCTCACCAGGCGGTCGAAGAACTCGTACATGCGGTCCTTGCGCAGCGTGACCATGCAGCCGATGGCCTGGTTCTCGCGCAGCTTGAAGTTGGCGATGCTTTTGCGCGAGCGGGTCACCACGGCTTTCTGGCCGCTGATCGCCATCATCTGCTCCTCGGCTTGCTCGATCAGCTTGTTGTTGGTGATCGCCTCGCCGAGGCCCATGTTGACGACGATCTTCTCCAGCTTCGGGACCTGCATGGGGTTCTTGTACCCGAAGTCCTTCATCAGCTGCGGGACCACGTTGGCCTTGTAGGCGTCGGCGAGGCGCGCTGGGTGGTCGCCCTTGGCGCGCGCCTTCCCCTGAGCGGCCTGGATGGTCGCGGGGGCCTTCTCCTTCCTGCCGCCCTTCTTGGCCTTCTTCTCGCCCTCGGGCTTCGCCGCGGGCGGCGGACCTTCGCCCTTGGCGTGCTTCTTCTCGGGCTTCTCTTCCTTGCTCTTCTTGTCGTCTGCCATGTGCGATCCTTACTGGTCGATCTGGGCGCCGCTCCGCTTGGCGACGCGCACCCGCTTGCCGTTCTCCAGGAGCTTGGTGCCGATCCGCGTCGGCTTCTTCGATTCCGGGTCGATGAGCGAGAGGTTGGAGAGGTGGATGGACCCGTTCTTCTCCACGATGCCGCCCTCGGGCTGCGCCGGGTTCCGGCCCCGCTTGTAGTGGCGCTTGAAGACCATCAGCTTCTCCACCACCGCCCTCTCCTTGTCGTGGTCGATGTCCAACACCTTGCCGGTCTTGCCCTTCTCCCGGCCGGTGAGGACGTAGACCACGTCGCCCTTCTTGATCCGCGTCGAGCGCTGCATGGCTAGAGCACCTCCGGCGCGAGCGAGATGATCTTCATGAACTTGCGGGCGCGGAGCTCACGCGCCACCGGCCCGAAGATGCGGGTGCCGATCGGCTCGCCCTCCTTGCTCACCATCACCGCGCTGTTGTTGTCGAACTTGATGTAGCTGCCGTCGGGCCGCTTCACCTCGCGCTTGGTGCGGACGATCACGGCGCGGGCGACGTCGCCCTTCTTCACCTTGCTGTTCACCAGCGCCTCCTTGACGGAGACGACCACCACGTCGCCGATGGTGGCGTAGCGGCGCTTGGTCCCGCCCAGCACCTTGATGCACGCCACCCGCTTGGCGCCGCTGTTGTCCGCCACGTCGAGGACGGTCTGCATCTGGATCACGGGACTAGCTCCTCTCCGCCGGCGCGCTCTCGATCACCTCGGCGCGGGTCACGATCTCGGAGACCCGCCAGCGCTTGTCCTTGGACAAGGGCCGGGTCTCGGTGATGCGCACGATGTCGCCGACCTTGCAGGCCTGCTCCTCGTCGTGCGCCTTGTACTTCTTCTTCTCGGTCATGTACTTGCCGTAGCGGCCGTGCTTCATGCGGCGCTCGACCTGCACCACCACCGTCTTGGTCATCTTGTTGGAGGTGACGGTGCCGACGCGCATCTTGGGGCGCCCGCGGGCCGCTTCCGGCTGCTGCTTCTGGACGTTCTCGGACATGGCTTTAGCCCTTCTTTTCCGACGGCTGCGCCGGCTGTGTCCCGGCGGCCTTCTTCTTCTGGTTGAGGATGGTCAACACGCGCGCCAGGTCCCGGCGCTGCTTGCCCAGGTCGGCGCTCGAGTCGAGCGTGCCGGCGGCGTGCCGGATCCTCAGGTTGAAGACGTTCTCCCGCAGCTCGGCTGCCTTGCGGCTCAGCTCGTCGACGGGCAGGTCCCTCAGCTCGGCGGCCTTCATCGCTTACGCTCCCAGCTCGGCCGAACGGCGGACGAGCTTCGTCACCAGGGGCAGCTTGTGGGAGGCAAGCGACATCGCCTTCTTGGCGATCTCGTCGGTCACGCCTTCCATCTCGTAGAGGATGCGGCCCATCTTCACCACCGCGACCCACTCCTCCACGTTGCCCTTGCCGTGGCCCATGCGGGTCTCGGCCGGCTTCTTGGTGACCGGCTTGTCCGGGAACACGCGGATCCAGACCTTGCCGCCGCGCTTGATGAAGCGGGTCATGGCGATGCGGCCGGCTTCGATCTGCCGGGCGGTGAGCCGCCCCGACTCGAGCACCTTGAGGCCGTAGTCGCCGAAGGCGAGATCGCCCCCGCGGTAGGCCTTGCCCTTGTGGCGGCCCTTCATCTGCTTGCGGAACTTGGTGCGCGCTGGTTGAAGCATCTCGTCTCTCCCTACTGCACCGGCGTCGGCGTCGCGGCCGAGGACCGTGTCGGGGTGGGGCGGGCGGCGCGCGGGCTGGCCTTCTCGGCGGCGGCGCCCTCGGGGAGCACCTCGCCGCGGAAGATCCACACCTTGCAGCCGATCTTCCCGTAGGTCGTCCGCGCCTCGGCGAAGCCGTAGTCGATGTCCGCGCGCAGCGTGTGCAGCGGCACGCGCCCCTCGCGGTACCACTCGTAGCGGGCCATCTCGGCGCCGCCCAGGCGGCCCGAGCAGGCCACGCGGATGCCCTTGGCGCCGAACTTCTGCGCCGTCTGGATGGCCTTCTTCATCGCGCGGCGGAAGGCGATGCGCCGCTCGAGCTGGGTGGTGATGTTCTCGGCGACGAGCTGCGCGTCGGTCTCCGCCTTGCGCACCTCGACGATGTTCAGGAACACCTCGTTCTGGGTGAACTGCTGCAGCTCCTTCTTGATCTGCTCGATGCCGGCGCCGCGCTTGCCGATGACGATCCCGGGCCGCGCGGTGTGCACGTTGACCTTCACCTTGTTGGCGGCGCGCTCGATCTCCACCTTGCTGATGCCGGCCTGGCCCAGCTTCTTCTTCACGTACTCGCGCAGCTTGATGTCCTCGTGCAGCCACTTGGCGTAGTTCTTCTCCTCGTACCACTTGGAGTCCCAGGAGCGGATGACGCCCAGGCGGAAGCCGATCGGATTGACTTTCTGACCCATGTGCCCTCCTAAGCCTTCGCCTGCGGCCTGTTCGCCTGGCGCCGGGCCGTCCTGTTCTTCTTCTTCGCCGGAATCTCGTCCCCGACCACGATGGAGATGTGGCTGGTCTTCTTCAGCACCTTGAAGGCGCGGCCCATCGCGCGCGGCATGAAGCGCCGGAGCGAGGGGCCCTGCCCGACCTGCAGCTCCTTCACGTAGAGCTGGTCCACGTCGACCTGGCCCTTCGAGGCCTGATCGGCGTTGGCGACCGCGCTGCGGAGGAGCTTGGCGACCGGCAGCGCCGCGCGCTTCTCGACGTAGGCGAGCTGCGCGAGCGCGGCGCCCACCTTCTTGCCGCGGATGAGGTCCGCCACCACGCGCACCTTGCGCGGGGTGATGCGGAGGTACTTCAAGTTGGCTCTCGCTTCCATCTCGTTCCTCACTTGGCCGCGGGCGCGGCGGGGCTCGCCGGAGCAGGCGCGCCGGGCGCCGCGCCGGGAGCGCCGGGGCCACCGGGCTTGACGGCCTTCTTGTCGCCGGTGTGCCCGTGGAAGGTGCGGGTGGGGGCGAATTCGCCCAGCTTGTGCCCCACCATGTTCTCGGTGACGAACACCGGGATGAACTTGCGCCCGTTGTGCACCGCGAAGGTGTGTCCGACCAGCTCGGGGACGATGGTCGATCGCCGCGACCAGGTCTTCACCACCTTCTTCGCGTTGGTCCGGTTCATCTCCTCGACCTTCTTGATCACGTGCCGGTCGATGAACGGGCCCTTCTTGATGCTGCGTGCCATTACCGGACTCCCTTGTCGCGGCGCTTCACGATGAACTTCGTGGTGCGCTTGTTCACGCGCGTCTTGTAGCCCTTGGTCGGCTTGCCCCAGGGCGAGACCGGGTGCGGGTTGCCCTGGCCGCTCTTGCCCTCGCCGCCGCCGTGCGGGTGGTCGACCGGGTTCATCGCCAGGCCGCGCACGGTGGGGCGCCAGCCCTTCCAGCGGTTCCGGCCGGCCTTGCCGATGCGGACGATCTCGTGCTCGGTGTTGCCCAGCTGCCCGACGGTGGCGCGGCACTCGAGCAGGACCTCGCGCACCTCGGTGGAGGGCATGCGGACCTGGGCGTACAGGCCCTCCTTGGCCATCAGCTGCCCGAACGATCCGGCGCTGCGGATGAGCTGCGCGCCGCGGCCCTTCTTCAGCTCGATGTTGTGGATCACGGTGCCCAGCGGGATGGCGTGCAGGGGTAGTGAATTCCCCGGGCGGATGTCGACCGTCTCACCTGACATCAGTATATCGCCCACGTTCACGCCGACCGGCCAGAGGATGTAGCGCTTCTCCCCGTCGGTGTAGTGGAGCAGCGCCAGCCGCGCGGAGCGGTTCGGGTCGTACTCGACGGCCGCCACCTTGGCCGGCACGCCGTCCTTGTCGCGCTTCCAGTCGACGATGCGGATCCGCTGCTTGTGCCCGCCGCCGCGGTGCCGCGTGGTCATGCGGCCGTAGACGTTGCGGCCGCCGGTCGAGTTGAGCGGCAGCGTCAGCTTCTTCTCCGGGCGGGACTTGGTGATCTCGCTGAAATCGGGCGAGGTCATCAGGCGCCGGCCGGGGCTGGTGGGCTTGTAGCTCTTGAGCGGCATCGCTTACTTCCC
Organism: Myxococcales bacterium; assembly: GCA_035260805.1. Classification (GTDB taxonomy): domain Bacteria; phylum Myxococcota; class Myxococcia; order Myxococcales; family 40CM-4-68-19; genus VBKO01. The sequence continues at coordinate 5,248 of DATFUN010000470.1, forward strand.
CTCGAAGATGGAGATGGCGTCGCCCTCTTTGAGGGTGACGATCGCCTTCTTCCAGTTGGGCCGCATCCCTTCGGAGCGGCCGATGCGGCGGTGCTTGCCGCGCACGATCGCGGTCTTCACCCCGGTCACCTTCACCTTGAAGAGCGCCTCGACCGCCTGCTTCACCTCGGTCTTGCTGGCGCGCATGTCGATCTCGAACGCGAACTTGTTCTCGCGGTCGCGCATGCGGTCGAGCTTCTCGGTGTCCAGCGGACGCTTGATCACGTCGAAGCGGTTCACGAGAGCGCCCCCTCGAGCGCCTTGGCGCCCGCCTGCGTCAGCACCAGGGTGTGGTGCCGGAGGATGTCGTAGACGTTCGCGCCCTCGGCGGGCAGGAACTTGTACTTCCTCACGTTGCGGATCGACTTGAAGAGCGTCTCGTTCCGGGTGTCGATGACCAGGGCATTCTCGATCCCGAGCCGTGCGAACGCCTCGACCGCCCCCTTGGTGGACGGCTTTTCCGGCGTCCACTTGTCGAGGATGAAGAGCGCCTTGTCGGCGTTGCGCTTGGAGATCGCCGCGCGGATGGCCGCCCTGCGCACCTTCTTGGGCACGTGGTACTCGTAATCGCGCGGCTTGGGGCCCATCGCCTTGCCGCCGCCCACCCATTGCGAGGCGCGGATGGAGCCCTGGCGGGCCCGGCCGGTGCCCTTCTGCCGCCACGGCTTCTTGCCGCCGCCGGACACCAGCGAGCGGTTCTTCACCGCTTGCGTCCCGGCCCGGCGCGAGGCGAGCTGCGCCTTGACCGTCTCGTAGAAGAGCGCGTCGGCGTTGTCCAGCGAGGCGTTGACCAGCGCGTCGGCCAGCTCGATGGTGCCGACCTTCTGCTTGTCGAGGTTGAAGACGTCCAGGGTGGCCATGGCTAGCTCTTGATCTCCACGTCGACGCCGGCGCTCAGGTCGAGCTTCATCAGAGCGTCGAGCGTCTGCTGCGTGGGCTCGAGGATGTCCAGGAGGCGCTTGTGCGTCCGGATCTCGAACTGCTCGCGCGACTTCTTGTCCACGTGCGGCGAGCGCAGCACGGTGAACTTGTTGATCCGCGTCGGCAGCGGGATCGGGCCCACCACCTTCGCGCCGGTGCGCTTCGCCGTCTCGACGATCTCCCCGGCCGACTGGTCGAGGAGCTTGTAGTCGTAGGCCTTCAACCGGATCCGGATCTTCTGGGTCGCCATCAAAACCTCTTCTCAAAGAGCGAAGCGCGCGCGGCGGGTTTCCCCCCGCCGCGCGCGTTGGAGCTTTTCCTTACTCGATCACCTGCGTCACCACGCCCGCGCCCACCGTCCGGCCGCCTTCGCGGATGGCGAAGCGCAGCTCGCGGTCCATGGCGATGGGCATCATCAGCTCGACTTCCATCTCGATGTTGTCGCCCGGCATCACCATCTCGGTGCCGGCGGGCAGCTTCACGGTGCCCGTCACGTCGGTGGTGCGGAAGTAGAACTGCGGGCGGTAGCCGTTCAAGAACGGCGTGTGGCGGCCGCCCTCGTCCTTGGTGAGCACGTACACGTTGCACTTGAACTTGGTGTGCGGCGTGACCGAGCCGGGCTTGGCGAGCACCTGGCCGCGCTCGATCTCCTCGCGCTTGGTGCCGCGGAGCAGGCAGCCCACGTTGTCGCCCGCCACGCCCTCGTCGAGCAGCTTGCGGAACGACTCCACCCCGGTCACCACCGTCTTGGTGGTGGGGCGCAGGCCGACGATCTCCACTTCCTCTCCCACCTTGATCTTGCCCCGCTCGATGCGGCCGGTGGCCACCGTTCCGCGGCCGGCGATGGAGAACACGTCCTCCACCGGCATCAGGAACGGCTTGTCGGTCTCGCGCACCGGCTCGGGGATGTAGGTATCCATGGCGTCGAGGAGCTTCAGGATCGCGACCTGGCCCTGCTCGCCCTGGTCGCCCTGCAGCGCCTTGAACGCCGCCCCGCGGATGATCGGCGTCTCGTCGCCGGGGAACTTGTACTGCTTGAGCAGGTCCCTGATCTCCATCTCCACCAGGTCGAGCAGCTCGGCGTCGTCGACCAGGTCGACCTTGTTCAGGAAGACCACGATCTTCTGCACGTTGACCTGGCTGGCGAGCAGCACGTGCTCGCGGGTCTGCGGCATCGGCCCGTCCACCGCCGAGACCACCAGGATGGCGCCGTCCATCTGCGCCGCGCCGGTGATCATGTTCTTCACGTAGTCGGCGTGGCCGGGGCAGTCGACGTGCGCGTAGTGGCGCTTGGACGATTCGTATTCGACGTGCGAGGTGGCGATGGTGAGGATCTTGGTCGCGTCGCGGCGGCCCTGGGCAGCCGAGGCCTTGGCCACCTCGTCGTACGGCACGAACTTGGACCAGCCCTTGTCCGCCGACACCTTGGTGAGCGCCGCGGTCAAAGTCGTCTTGCCGTGGTCCACGTGCCCGATCGTGCCGACGTTCACGTGCGGCTTCTTTCGCTCGAACTTCGCCTTCGCCATGGTCGTGCTCCTCGCTGGGTACTGCTTCCTTGAGTTCTTGCCGGAGGGCCGGGCGTTTTACGCCAGCCCTTACCTCTTTGCAATCAATTGCTCGGCGATGTGCCCCGGCACCGCCGCGTAGTGGTGGAACTGCATGGTGTAGATGGCGCGGCCCTCGGTCGCCGAGCGCAGCGACGTGGAGTAGCCGAACATCTCCGCCAGCGGAACGTGCGCTGAGACCACCTGCATTCCCGCCCGCCTCTCCATCCCCAGGATCTTTCCGCGCCGGGCGGAGAGGTCGCCGATCACGTTCCCCATGAACTGCTCGGGGACGATCGCTTCGGTGGCCATCATCGGCTCCAGCAGGATGGGACCGGCCCTGGCGGCCCCCTCCTTGAAGCCGATCGAGCCGGCGATCTTGAACGCCATCTCGTTCGAGTCCACCTCGTGGTAGCTGCCGTCGACCAGCTCGGCCTCCACGTCGACCAGGGGGTAGCCCGCCAGCACGCCCCCCTCCATCGCCTCGCGGATCCCCTTCTCGACCGGGCCGACGTATTCGCGCGGGATGGCGCCGCCAACCACCGAATTCTTGAAGCTGAACCCCTTGCCGGGATTGGGGCGCACCTTGAGCCACACGTGGCCGTACTGCCCGCGGCCTCCCGTCTGGCGGATGTATTTCCCCTCGGACTTCACTTCCTTGGTGATGGTCTCGCGGTAGGCGACCTGCGGCTTGCCGACGTTGGCGTCGACCTTGTACTCGCGCTTCATGCGGTCGACGATGATCTCGAGGTGCAGCTCGCCCATCCCGGAGATGATGGTCTGCCCGGTCTCGTCGTCGGTGCGCATGCGGAAGGAGGGGTCTTCCACCGCCAGCCGCTGCAAGGCGACGATCATCTTCTCCTGGTCGGCCTTGGTCTTGGGCTCCACCGCGATGTGGATCACCGGGTCCGGGAAGTCCATCGACTCGAGGATGATCGGGTGCTGCATGTCGCAGAGCGTGTCGCCGGTGGTGGCTCCCTTGAGGCCCACCACCGCGGCGATGTCGCCCGCGAGCAGCTCGTCGATCTCCTCCCGCTTGTTGGCGTGCATGCGCAAGAGGCGCCCGATGCGCTCCCGCTTGCCCTTGGTGGAGTTCAGCACCGCCGAGCCGGCCTTGAGCGTGCCCGAGTAGCAGCGCACGAAGGTGAGCTGACCCACGAACGGATCGGCCATGATCTTGAATGCCAGACCGGCGAACGGGGCGTCGTCGCGGGTCTCGCGGGTCTCTTCCTTTCCGTCCGGCGTCTTGCCCGTGACCGGCGGGACGTCCGCCGGGCTGGGCAGGTAGTCGACGATCGCGTCGAGCAGCTTCTGCACGCCCTTGTTCTTGAAGGCGCTCCCGCAGATGACCGGGAAGCACTTCATCGAGATGGTGCCCTTGCGGATGGCGCGCTGGAGGGCGTCCGTCTTGACCTCGTGGGCCTCGAGGTACTGGTGCAGGCACTCGTCGTCGTACTCGGCGACGGCCTCCAGCAGCTTGTGCCGGTACTCGTCGGCCTGCGCCTTCAGCTCGGCCGGAATCGGGCCCTTGACGACGCGCTCGCCCTTCTCGCCCTCGAAGCGCAGCGCCTGCATCTCGACCAGGTCGATGACGCCCTCGAACTTTTCTTCGGCGCCGAGAGGAAGCTGGATGCAGACCGGGTTCGCCGCGAGGCGGTCGACGATGGTTTTCACCGACTGGAAGAAGTCGGCGCCCACCCGGTCCATCTTGTTGATGAAGCAGATGCGCGGGACCTTGTATCGGTCGGCCTGGTGCCAGACGGTCTCGCTCTGCGGCTCGACCCCGTTCACCCCGTCGAAGACGGCGCAGGCGCCGTCGAGCACGCGCAGGGAGCGCTCGACTTCGATGGTGAAGTCGACGTGCCCGGGCGTGTCGATGATGTTGATCTGATTGGTCTGGCGACCGTCGCCGGGCAAGCCGGGCGGGGGCCAGAAGCAGGTGGTGGCGGCGGCCGTGATGGTGATGCCGCGCTCCTGCTCTTGCTCCATCCAGTCCATCACCGCGGTGCCTTCGTGCACCTCGCCCATCTTGTACGAGACGCCCGTATAGAACAGGATGCGCTCGGTCGTGGTGGTCTTCCCCGCATCGATGTGCGCCATGATTCCGATGTTCCGGATGCGCTCGAGGGGGACCTGGCGGGGCACGGCGAAACTCCAGCAAGCAAGTGTGCGCCCGCTCGCGCGGGCGTGTGGGAGGACGGGATGAAGGACGGCCTGAGAAAGATCTGACTTCTCAGAGGGCGAAAGCGCGGTTTTGTACTCGCTCTGGAGCGCTGTGTCAAGTGAACCGCCACCCGGGCCTTGACGGGCGCGAAGAGCGGCCTAAAAGGGGATTCACCTGAACCCTGTCTCGGAGGTAAACCCCATGGAGACACGGGATTTCTACCGCATCCTGGCGGTGGGACCGAACGTGCCCTCGGACGCTTTGCGCGCCGCCTACAGGCACCGCGCCCTGGGCCTGCCTGGCGGTCCCGGCCGCGCGCCCGAGACCGCCCCGCTCACGGACCTGGTCGAGGCCTACCGGGTGCTCTCCGACCCGGAGCGCCGGGCCTCGTATGACCAGGCCCGCGGCATCCCGCCGGCGGAGCCGCGCGTGGCCGGCACGCCTGCCCAGCCAGAGCCCCTGATCCGGGAGCAGCTTTCGCTGACCCGCGACTTCGACGCGCGCGATCCGGCGCTCGACGAGGTGCTCGATCGGGTGCTGCGCAACTTCACCGGCCGCAACGTGCCCAAGTCCGAGCGACTCGAGGCGCTCGACCTGACCCTCGGAGTCTCGCCCGAGCTGGCCGCGGTCGGAGGGGTGCTGGAGCTCGGCGTGCCGGTGTTCTACCCCTGCCCGGAGTGCCACGGCGAGGGCCACGACGGACTGTATGCCTGCTTCGCCTGCGGGCAGACCGGCATGATCGAGGACACCGAACCGGTGCACCTGCGCGTCCCACCGATGACGCCGGACGACGCCACCTTCCCGGTGCCGCTGCACGGCCTCGGGATCGAAAACCTGTACCTGCGCGTGCATCTCCGGATCGGCGGGTAGTCGGCGACGGCCGCGGACCGGGACGGTCCAGCGAGACTGCGGAACGCGCTCGCGTCCGCGAGCGCGTTTGTTACCAGCGGTAGTGAGCGAAGGCCTTGTTGGCCTCGGCCATCTTGTGCGTGTCCTCGCGCTTCTTGACCGCGTTGCCGCGGTTGTTGGAAGCGTCGATCAGCTCGGCGGCGAGCTTCTGGTCCATCGTCTTTTCGCCGCGCTCCTTGGCGTAGTCGATGATCCAGCGCATGGCGAGCGCAGTGCGGCGGTCCTGGCGCACCTCGACCGGGACCTGGTAGGTCGCGCCGCCCACGCGCCGGCTCTTCACCTCGAGCACCGGCTTCACGTTGTCGAGCGCCTTCTTGAAGGCCTTGAGCGGATCGTCGTTGGTCCGCTGCTGGACCAGGTCCATGGCGCGATAGCAGACGCGCTCGGCGACCGCCTTCTCGCCCTTGCGCATCATGTCGTTGATGAACTTGGCGAGGAGGCGATCCTGGAACTTCGGATCGGGGAGGATCTTGCGCTTGGCAACTTCGCGGCGGCGGGGCATGTGGTGGTTTCCTTTAAGTCGGGCGCTTGGCGCCGTACTTGCTGCGGCCCTGCTTGCGGCCGGCGACGCCGACGGAGTCGAGCGTGCCGCGGATGATGTGGTAGCGCACGCCCGGCAGGTCCTTCACGCGGCCGCCGCGGATCATCACCACCGAGTGCTCCTGCAGGTTGTGGCCCACTCCCGGGATGTAGCTGGTGACCTCCATCCCGTTGGTGAGCCGCACGCGCGCCACCTTGCGCAGCGCCGAGTTCGGCTTCTTGGGGGTGGTGGTGTAGACGCGGGTGCACACGCCGCGCTTCTGCGGGCAGCGGGTCATCGCGGGCGCCTTGCCCTTGTAGACCACTTTCTCGCGCCCCTTGCGGATGAGCTGGCTGATCGTCGGCATCAGTGCCTTTCAACAAACACGCCGCCCCGGGAAATGCCCGCGGCGGCCAGGAAAACGGATGAGCTCTTCGCCCCATGCGGGGCGGAAAAGGCGCGCCATGATAGCGGCGAGTCGCGCTGTGTCAAGCCGCGATGAAGTCCCGAGCGGCGACGCGTTGCGTTCCGTGGCGCCTGCCCGCTATCCTGCCGCGCCTACCCTCGGGTGGTGGCCTCGGAGGAGCCGCGCGCGTGAAGACCCGGCTCACCCTGGTCGACTGCCTGGGCATCGGCGTCAACGGAATCATCGGGAGCGGCATCTTCCTCTTGCCCGCGCGCGTCTTCGCGGCCGCGGGCGGGCTCGCCTGGGCCTCCTGGTTTGCCGTCGGGGGCGTGTGCCTCCTGGTGGGGCTCTGCTTCGGCGAGGTCGCCTCCGGCACCGATCGCAGCGGCGGTCCCTACGCCTACGCGCGCGCCGCCTTCGGCGATTGGGTCGGATTCGCGGTCGGCTGGATGGCGTTCGCCTCGGTGGTGCTCTCGTACGGCGCAGTGGCGCGCGCGCTGGGCAGGAACCTGTCGTACATCGTGCCCAGCCTCTCCGCTCCGCTCGCCCAGGGGATGCTGGCGGCCGCCGTGGTGGCCGCGCTCGCGCTGCTCAACTGGCGCGGGGTGAAGCCCGGGGCGGTGGCGAGCGACCTCTTCAGCGGCGCGAAGCTCCTGCCCCTGCTCGGGTTCGTCGCGGTCGGCCTGTTCTTCGTCGAGCCCCATCGCCTGAGCATGCCGCCGCCGCACGGGAGGTCCGCCTTGACCGCGCTCCGCCTGGGAGGGCTGGCCGGTCTCTTCGCCTGCACCGGCTTCGAGTACGTGCCGGTGCCCGCCGGAGAGACGGACAATCCGCGCCGGAACGTGCCTCTCGCGCTGCTCGGCGCGCTCCTCGGCGCCATGCTGCTCTACGCCCTGGTCGAGATCGTCTTCATGGGCACCCATCCGGACCCGGCCCACGCGGACAAGCCGCTGGCCGAAGCCGCGGCGGCGTTCGCCGGACCGTGGGCCGCGCGCCTGCTCACGGTCGGCGCCGCGGTGTCGTCCTTCGGGTTCTGCACCGGCGTGGCCCTGGTCGGCCCGCGGTACATCTCCGCGCTGGCCGACGACGGGTTGCTCCCTCCCGCGCTCGGGCGCCGGCATCCGAGATTCGCCACTCCGGGCGTCGCCATCGTGGTGACCGCCGCGGTCACCATCGGGCTGGTCCTGTGGGCGGACTTCGATCGCCTCTCCGACCTCGGCAACGTAGCCGTGTTCGCCCAGTACCTCTCCACCTGTCTCGCGGTTCCCGTCCTCCGCTGGCAGCAGCCGGACATGCCGCGGCGCTTCCGGCTGCCGCTCGGCCCGGTGATTCCCATCGCAGGCACCGCGGGATGCTTGCTGTTCCTCAAGGACATGAAGAGCGACGATCTGCGCTTCGCCCTGGTGACGTTGGCCGGCGGCCTGGCCCTGTTCGCCGTCCTGCGCTGGGCCCGCCGCACCGTGCCCGGCCAGGCCGGCTGACCCCTGCCGTTTCCTCGACGGATCGGCCCGGGCAGGTATCCTGCCCGCGGAGGAGGGATGCATCTTCGCGCGGCCGGCGCGCTGCTCGTTTCATGCATGGCGCTGCCGGCGGCCGCACAGGCGCCCGAAGTGGACCTGTCGCTGTTCCGTCCGGCCAGCGGCGGAGACGGGACCATCGGCGTCGAAGGAGCGAGGCCGCTTCCGGAGGGCGTGGAGCCGATCGAGCTGCAGGTGCTGCTCGATTTCGCCCTCCATCCGCTCCGGCCTCCGCCGCCCCGCATCGACCGGCGCCTCGGCGCATGGATCTCGATGGAGGGTCGGGTGGACCCGCGCATCTCGCTGACGGTCCAGATCCCGGTGACCTTGCGAGAGGACGGCGACCTGGGCGGCCCCGGTGGGACGCGCCCGGGCGCGGGCGTGGGTGACGTGCTCGTCGGGGTTCGCGGAGCGCTCCTCTCTACGCCCGCGCTTGCGCTCGCGGCGCAGGCCACCCTGCAGCTCGCCACCTCCCAGCCGCAGGCGCTGACCGGGGACGGGCGTCTCGGCGTCGAGGCCCTCCTGTCCGGCGCGCGCCGCCTCTCGGAGCGGGTCGAGCTGCTCGGCAACGCGCTGGTGCGGTTCCGGCCGCCCCGCGACCTGGGTACCGCGAAGCTGGGCAATCAGATCGGGCTGCGCGCGGCCGGCATCTACTCGATCGCGCCGGCGTGGCGCGCCTACCTCGAGCTGGAAGCACAGACTTCGCTGCGCGACGTGTCGGTACTCACCACGCCGGCGGAGTGGCGGCTCGGCATCCGCGCCTGCGCCCTGGGGCAGCTCGCATTCGAGGGAGCGGCCGGGACGCGCCTCACCGATGGGCTCGGGGCGCCGGACCTGCGGCTCCTGGTCTCTGTCCGCTACACGCCTGCCGCCTGCGCGCCGGCTGCCGCGTCCAAGCCAACGGTCGACGCGCTGCTCGAGCAGCTCGCAGCGGCCCGGGCGATGCGCGATGCGCTGGGGTCGGCCGAGGAAGAAGCGGCGGCCGATGCCTCCCGCGCCGCCCTCCGGGACGCCATCAAGGACTCGGAAGGGCAAGCCGCAGCCCGGGGACGCGCGCTGCGAGCGGCCGAGGAGCGGGACAGCGACGACGACGGCATCCCCGACATCCTGGACAACTGCCCGCTCGAGAAGGGGCCGGTCATCAACCGCGGCTGCCCGATGTCCCGCCGCCAGAAGGTGGCGATGCGGGAGGACCGCATCGACATCCTGGAGAAGGTCCAGTTCGCGCCGGGGAGCGCGCGGATCCGCCCGCGCTCGTTCACCTTGCTCGACCAGGTGGTCAGCGTGCTCGAGACGCACCCCGACGTGGTGCGCGTCCAGGTGGAAGGGCACACCGACTCGACCGGCAGCGCCCGGACCAACACCGCGCTGTCGCAAGCCCGGGCTGAATCGGTGGTCGCCTACCTGGTCTCTCATGGCATCGACCGCGCGCGCCTCGACGCCCGGGGATTCGGTCCCTCGCGGCCGCTGGCGACCAACGTGACCCGCACCGGACGCGAGGCAAATCGCCGCGTCGAGTTCCGGGTCCTGGAACGCCGCCCGATCCTGGAGCTGCCTGAGACGACCCCCGCTGAACGCTAGGCGGCGGAGCACAGCCTTTAGTCGGATGGCACCCTCACCCGCCCACCGAGCGTAGTGCTGGCCGGACGCCTGCTCCGTGTCCGTCCGACCGATTTCCCACCTCGATGGAGGTCACCGCCATGCCCACCCCAAGCGGTTCCGTTTGTTTCCGCGCGGCCGCCGCCGCGCTGCTCCTCTCGACCGCCGCAGCGGCCGATTCCGCGCGCGATCGCGCGCACGACGACGCGCTGGTCGCCGCCCGCTCGAAGTTCTTCGGAACCGAGAATGTCGACCAGCGCACCGGACAGGTCAATCGCGAGCTGGTCATCTTCTCCTGGATCACCAACGCCTCCTTCGCCGCCTCGGTGAAGGGCCGGGTCGTC
>DATFUN010000471.1:0-10662 GCA_035260805.1 Myxococcales bacterium
CCCGGTCGTGCCTCGCGCTCCTCCCCGCTCTCCCTCCCCCTTCACCTCGCCCTCGCCCTCTACCTCGCCCTCTACCTCGCCCTCTACCTCGACCTCGCCCTCGCCCTCCCCCTCGACCCCGACCCCGACCCCGACCCCGCCCTCGACCCCGCCACCGATCTCCGTCTCCATCACCCCCTCGCCCCCCTCCCTGGACCCTCGCGAGTTCCCCTACCTCTGCACCCACGGCCGCAATCTCTCCGCCCTCGCCGCCCTGGGCCAGCTCGACCCCGCCCTGGGCCGCGAGGGAGAAGTGGACGAGGTGCTGGACATCCTCGGCAAGCGCCGCTCGAACAACCCAGTCCTGGTGGGCGAGCCGGGCGTGGGGAAGACGGCCATCGTGGAGGGGCTGGCGCAGCGCCTCTTCGAGCTGCAGGCCGACCGCGTCGTGGTGGAGCTGGACGTCGCGGGTCTGGTCGCCGGGACCCAGCTGCGCGGGTCCTTCAGCGAGCGTCTGCTGGGGATCAAGGAGGAGGTCCGCAGCGCCGACGGGCGCGTGGTCGTGTTCATCGACGAGCTGCACATGCTGATCGGCGCGGGGTCCAGCGGCGAAGGTCCGCAGGACGCCGCGAACGAGCTGAAGGCGGCGCTGGCCCGGGGGGAGTTCCCCTGCGTCGGCGCGACGACGCACGACGAGTTCCGGCGGCACGTGCAGGGCGATCCCGCGCTCGAGCGCCGCTTCGTGCCCGTCTTGGTGCGCGAGCCCACCGCCCGCGCGACCGTGCCCATACTGCGGGGAGCCGCCGCCCGCTACGAGGAGCACCACGGCGTCCGCTTCCGCGCCGACGCGCTCGAGGCCGCCGCGTTCCTCACCGCCCGCTACGTGCGCGACCGCTGCTTGCCGGACAAGGCGTTCGCCGCCATCGACCTCGCCGGATCGCGCGCCCGCCGCGAAGGACGCGACGAGGTGCTGCGCGAGGACGTCGCGCGCGCAGTGGCGCGCATGGCGGGCCTGCCGGAGGAACGCCTGCTGCAGCCGGACGGCGAGCGGTTCCTCTCCCTGGAGCGCAAGCTGCAAGAGCGCATCGTCGGCCACGGCGCCCAGCTCGCCGCCATCGCCCGCGCGGTGCGGCGCAACTACGCGGGCTTCTCTGCGCAGCGGCCTCTCGCCTCGTTCCTCTTCGTCGGCCCCAGCGGAGTGGGAAAGACCGAGACCGCCCGCGTGCTCGCGGAGGAGCTGTATCCAGCGAGCGAAGGCGGGACCCAGCCTGGCGCCCTGGTGCGCATCGACCTGTCCGAGTACTCCGAGCCGCACAGCGTCGCGCGGCTCCTGGGGGCTCCGCCAGGATACGTCGGCTATGGCGAAGGGGGTCAGCTGACCGAGGCCGTCCGCAGGCGCCCAGCCTGCGTGGTGCTGCTCGACGAGGTGGAGAAAGCGCACCCCACCGTCCTGCAGCTTCTCCTTCAGATCTTGGACGAAGGCCAGCTCACCGACGGCCGCGGGCGGCGGATCGACTTCAGCGGCGCGGTGGTGGTGCTGACCAGCAACGTCGGAGCGGGCGCGTTCGAAGCCGGGGCGCGGGCGGTTGGCTTCGGCGTCGCGCAGCCCTCCGCCCAGGTGCCTGCCACCGACGTGGGGGCCACGCGGGCGCTGGAGCAGGCCCGGGCTGCGTTCCCGCCGGAGCTGTGGGGCAGGCTGGACGAGCGGCTCGTCTTCACGCCCCTGGGACGGCACGAGGTGGCGCGGATCGCCGACCTGCTCCTCTCCGACTCTTCCCGGCGCTTGTGGGAGGAGCGGCAGATCGCGTTTCGCATCGGGCCCGGGCTCGTGGACCATCTCATCGCCCAAGGCGGGTGGCAGGTCTCCCTCGGGGCGCGCCCGATGCGGCAGACGATCCAGCGCCTGGTCGAATCTCCGCTCGCCGACGAGATCCTCGCCGGCCGGGTCCGCACCGGGGAGCGGCTGCTCGCCTGCGCCGGTCCAGCGGGCGTCGAGTTCCGGCGCGAGGGATGAAAGCCTTGCCGAAGAGCGCCGCCGTCGTGGGCGGCGGCGCCGTCGGCCAGGTGCTGGTTCCCGCGCTCGCCAAGGCCGGCATCCGGATCGTCCTCGCCTGGAACCGGACCGAACAGCGAGGATGGCAGTCGGATCTCGAAGAACTGCCCCAGGCGGAGCTGATTTTCCTGACGGTGAGCGACAGCGCGGTCGAGCCGCTCTGCCGGCGCATCGCCGGCCTCCTCCGGCGCGGGCAGCTCGTCGCGCACTGCGCGGGCGCGCTGGGCCTCGACGTCCTCGGGTCCGCCCTCGAGGCGGGCGCGCGCACCGGGTCGCTCCATCCGCTGCGCGCCATCCCGCGGGGCAGCCCGGCAGGCATCCTGCGCGACGCCGCGGCGGGCATCGCGGGCTCGGACGCCTCCGCGCGCGACACCTTGCAGCAGGTCGCGCGCGCTCTGGGCTTGTCACCCATCCCGGTGGAAGCGGGAGCGCGCGCCCTGTACCACGCGGCCGCCGTGCTCAGCGCCGGGGGGCAGGTGGCGCTGCTGGCCCGCGCGATCCAAGCCTTCCAGGATGCGACCGGGGCTCCCGAGCCGATTGCCCGCGCGGCGCTCCTGCCGCTCGCCCGCGGTGCCCTCGACGCCCTCGAGCAGCGCACCGCGCCCGAGGCGCTCACTGGTCCCGTGGCGAGGGGCGACGCCGCGACCGTCCGCGCGCACCGGGCCGCTCTCGACGCTTCGGCCCTACCGCTCTACGACGAGCTGACGCGCGCGATGCTCGAGCTGCGGCCGTCGGAAGAGGTCGAGGCGCTGCTCAGAACACGCCCGGCGGAAGCGCGTTCGGCGGAGGTCCCAGGCTCCCGATCATCGACTCCACGTCCTCCGCCACCGCCGGAGGGGCGCCCATCGGCCAGCTCGCGATCACCAGCGCCACGTGCTCGCCCGCCCGCACCACCGCGACGCGGCCGCGCGCCTCGTCGGAGACGCTGAAGGTGAATCCGTAGGCCTCGCCGCCGCGCGCCGGTACCCGGTTCACGTCCTCGACGTGCACGCCCTGCTCCGTCTGGAGGTGGTCGGCGAGCAGCCGCGCCAGCTGGCGCAGCGAGGTCACGCCGTCGGCGTTCTGCACGATGAGCTGCGCGCCGGTCTCCGGCGCGCGCGCGAGCAGCGGCAAGCGCTCGCCGTCTGGCCCGTGCGCGTCTCCCCTGAAGCTCCATCGGTCGCCATCCGGACGCACGATCGAGAAGGCGCCCGACTGCTCGGTCCACAGCCGCGGCGCCTGGAGGCGGGGCGGCGGGCGGGCGGCGCGGCCCTGCTCGCGCGTCACGCGCGCGAACGCGGCTGGAGAAGCGAACGCGAACGACAAGGCTGCGGTGACGAGGAGGGCGCGCATGCAAGTACGGTCCGCATCGCGAGCGCAGGGTGCAATGTCGCGAAGGTATAGGCGGAGCAATCACTGCTGCGTCGATTGCCTGCGGAGAAGCTCGTTTTCGAGCGCGAGCCCGGCCTGGGCGGCCGCCAACTCGAGGATGTCCAGCTCCTCGATGGCGCGGTTCGAGGGTCCGTTGTCCGCGTAGACGACCGCGATCACGCGCTGGCCGCCCATCACCGGAAAGATGGCGCACTGGCCGGAGCGCGGCTTGCCGACCACGCGGGTGAACGCGTCGGGTAGCCCGGTCTCGTCGAAGGTCAGCGAGCGGACCGCGCCGTCGTCGAGGGCGCGGGTGAGCGCGTTCTTGCCCGTCAGCGGGAGCCGCAGGCCCCGGGTGAGCTGCGCCAGCGGCTGACCGCTGGGGCTGTTTCCGAAAGCGCCCAGCGCCGTGAGCGCCTCCCGGCGGACGAGGAACAGCACCGCGCGCTCCACCGACTCGCTGATGATGTTCATCAGGCTGAGGGAGATGGTGGTCGAGATGAGCCCGCTGCGCAGATCGCCGACGATCCGCCGCAGCTTGGCCAGGTTCGACTGCACGCGGTCGGCGCGCGAGGCGCCGCCTGTGAGGATGTCCTTGCGCGCCTGCACCAGGCTGCGGAAGCACGACGCAATGGTGGCCGCCTCTCCCGGGATGGCCGCGACCACTCCGGCGGCGTAGGTGGCCGCCACCGACACCCCGCCGTCGACCACGGCGATGATCATCGCGCGGGGCCGCGCGCGCCGCAGCTGCTCGACCGCTTCGAGCGCCACTCCCCCGTCGCGCAGGTCCACCAGCACGAACGGGGGCGCCTCGCCAGGCGGCGGCCCTCCCGCGTCGCGCAGCGTCACCCGGGCGACGGTCGCCTCGTCGGCGGCGATCGCCTGCCCCAGCTTCTCGGCGAATTGCTTGTCCGCGGAGACCACCTGCAGCCGCGGCTTGGGCTCCAGCTCGGCAACCGGCACTGGGCGGCCCGCGGCGGGCACGATCGCCTGCGTGGGGGTGGCCGGCTCCAGCGACAGGGAGGGAGTCTCGTCCGCGGTGACGCTCGGACCCCCGGGCTCTCCGCCCCGGTTCTTCTCGTCGAAGATCCGCAGCGCGTCGAGCAGCACCGCCTGGGTGTCGAGCCGCAGGTGGCCGACGATGTCTCCCGGGAAGACGGAGATGTCGTCGATGGGCTTCAGATCGTCGAGCGCGAAATGGAAGGTGCCGCTGGTCCAGGTGACCAGGTCGTAGACGGTACGCTCGATCTGCTGCTGCACCGCCGTGTACATCGCGTCGCTGGACAGGACGCCCATGGTCACCAGGATCTGTCCCAAGGAACGCCGCGGCGTCTCGCGCTCCTGTTCCCGCAAGGCCTGGTCCAGCGTGTCCTGCGAGATGCTCCCGTTGTCCACCAGCAGGTCGCCCAGCCGCTTGGAACCCGGCCCCCACGCGTTCACGATGCGGCCCTGGTGGAAGCCGATCTCCGCGGTCACCTCGCCGCGCGACAAGGTGAGCGTGCCGGTGCGCCCGCCCAGGTGGATGAACTGCAGGGCGTCGGCGACCGAGACGTCCTCGAGGTTCCCGGAGAGGCTCATGACGGAGGCCCCTCCGCGCGTCAGCCGCGCTTGACGAGCTGGATCAGGCTCTCCAGCGTCTTCAGCTTGCGATCGGTCTGGTGGTACACGCGCGCCGCGAACAGGGCGGAGGCGGCGTGCGCGGCGAGCAGGTCGAGCAGCTCGCGGTCCTCGGAGCGCAGCATCGCCTTGTGCTCGAAGAGCTTGAGGATCACCAGCGCGCCCACCACCGCCCCCTGCACGGTGAGCGGCACCACGGCGACGGCCTCCGAGCCGTCGATGGGTCCCATCCGGAGCACCCCGTCGGTGAGCGTCGCATCGACAGCCGGATCGCCGCCGGCGTACTTGCCGGCCGGGTAGAAGCCGCTGGAATCCTGCGACAGCCCCTGCCCCAGCGCGATCTCGCACTGGGTGCCGTCCGCGTTCCAGAAGAGCAGCGCGAACCGCTCGGCGCCCAGCAGGTTGGTGGCGATCTCCGCGATGGTCGACTGCACCTCGCCCGGATCGAGCGTCGCGTGCAGCTGGTAGGTCGCGACGTACAGGTTCATCAGGCGCCCGGTCTGCTGCTCGTACTCGGCCAGGCGGCGGGACAGCTCGTCGCGGTCCTGGACCACGTCGTTCAGCCGGTCCTGCAGCTCGTTGACCGAGGTCGGCCCGGGCCCGGGCCTTCTGGCGGACTGCTCCAGGGAGAGGAGCAGCTCGCCGGCGCGCGCGAGGGTCGACTGCAGCTCGGCCAGCGCGTCGGCGCGGCGCTGGGGCTGCTCGTCGGTTTGCTTGGGCACCCGGACGGTCACGCGGCGGAGCCCGTGAGGCGCTGGACGACCGCGATCAGCTCCTCGTTGCGGAACGGCTTCTTCACGTACGCGGCCGCGCCCGCCTCCAGTCCCCGCTGGGTCTGCTCCTCGCTCCCCTCGGTGGTCACCAGGACCACGGGGATCTTCTTGAAGCGCGCGTCGGCCTTCATCGCCTCGAGCAGCTCGAGGCCGTTCATGCGCGGCATGTTCATGTCGAGCAGGACCAGGTCGACGTCGCCGTTCTCGCCGAGGCGCTCCAGCGCCTCCTTGCCGTCGTAGGCGTGCACGAGGGGGTACTGCCGGAGCATCATCTCGAACATCCGATGAAGCAGCTTGGAATCGTCGACGATGAGGACTTTGCGCGGAGGCATGACGCGGTTTTCATCCTGTCTGCTGCTCCAGGTGCCGTCAAGGATTCCACTTTCGCGAAACTGCGGGGTTTTGCAGGGGCTTGCGCGCTCATGCCCGCACACCTTCACACACGCCCGCACGCCTCGCGGGCCCGCGAATTCGAGCAGCCCGGGCGGCCTACTTCCCGCACAGCTCCGACCCGCGCGCGACCTTGGCGGCATCGGCGTTCTGCGGAACGAGCGTGATGTTCTCACCCACCGTCGCCCGCCAGGTCGCGTCGTGACCCTCCGCCTGGGCAGCGCTCGCGCGGCTGCGGCGCTTCTTCGCCGGAGTCGCAGGGCGGATGGGGATGGTGACCTCGGCCGCGTCACCCTTCCGGCTCGCCACCTTCCATTCGCCCGCCGCGTACTCGTGCCCGTCCTTGGTGCGCAGCTGCCTCGCGTACTGGTGCGCCGACTCTTCGAAGCAGCGCTTGACCAGGCAGAGGAGCTGCGCATCGCTGTTCGCATCCAGCTTGCGGCAGCCCGCAGGATCGATCTTCTGCAAGGCCGCTTCGGTCTCGGCGGCGCGGCGCTCCTGCTCTTCCTTGTCGGCGGCGGCGATCCGCTCGCCCGCCGCCTTCACCGGCTGGTCGAGCTGGGCGAGCTCCGCGGCGCGCGTCTCCGCGTCCGGAGCCTTGCGCGCCGCCTCGAGCTCGGCTACCGCGCAGCGATCGTCCTTCTGCGCGAGGCATACGCGCGCGAGCGTCTCGTGCCCCGCCGCCGAATCGGGCTTGAGCTGCACCGCTTTCTGAGCGGCGTCGCGAGCGCGGGCGAGGTCTCCGCCCGACTCGGCCAGCGCCGTGGCCAGGCCGCGGAGCGCGCGCACGTCGCCCGGCCTTTCCTTGAGCGCCTGGCCGAGCTGCTTGAGCGCGCCCGGATAGTCCCGCACGAGGAGCTGCGCCCAGCCGCGTTCCGCGGCGGTCGCCCATCCCGCGACGTGCAGCGTGGCCTGCGCGAGCTTTTCGTCGAGGGGCGATCTGGACTCGGCGAGGTCGGCCCGCTGGCACGATTTCCCGTCGCAGGAGATGCGGCTGGTGCGCACCGAATCGGTCTTCTGGGCGGCGTACTTCGCGTCGGTCGCCAGGCGCGTGGCGCAGCGGAAGAGCGCACCTGCGTCCTGCGCCTTCTGCGCCCGCACCCAGGCCGCCGGCACGTCGCCCTGGTCGGTCACCAGCTGGTCCAGCTCCAGCGAACCCTTCGGCGGCGCCCCGCCCGGAACGCAGCGCGCGATCTCCGGGGCGGGCATCTCGTGGAGCGCCGTCGGCCGGCGCTCCTTCGAGGCGCCGCCGCACGCGAGCGGCAGAGCTGCGGCAAGCAGCCACCGGGCGTGCTTCATGCGCCCGAACCCAGCGTATCGAGCGCCGAGGTCAGCTCGGAAAGCGTGTGTCCGTTGCCCTGGCGGCGCGCGACTTCCTGGCCGCGCTCGAGCGCAGACCGCGCCTCGCCGACCCGTCCCAGGGTTTGCAGCAGCACGCCGAGCTGCAGGTAGGCGGCTAGATAGTCCGGCGCCTGGGCCAACAGCGCCTGCAGCTCCGCCGTGGCGCCCGCCTGGTCGCCGCGCGCCTTCAGCTCCAGCGCCAGCGCGTAGCGCGGAAACGGCTCCTGCGGAGACGCCTCGATGAACTTCCTCAGCTGTGCAACCCGATCCATGGCCCCGCTGCTCCTAACTCGACGCGCCCGGCAGGCGCAAGGCGGCGATGATCACAGGTCGATCTGCGCCAGGTCGTCGCACACCCGCAGGTCGGCGCCGAGCGCGCGCGCTTCGGCTTCGATCCCCGCCGCGGCCGCGCGCGCGTCCGGGCCGAGATGCCCCAGGGCGATCCGGCGGACGGCCAGCGAGGGAAGCAGCCCGCGCAGGTCGTCCCAGGACAGGTGCCGGCGCCCTGCCTCGACGGGGTAGTCCGGCGACGCGCCCGACGAAGCGAGCGGCGGTGTGCGAAAGTCGGTGCACTCGGCGCACAGCAGAGCCGCGCCCCGCGCGAGCTCGGCGAGCCCCGGATGCGGACCGGTATCGCCGGTGAATGCCAGCACGCCGGCCGGGCCATGCAGGCGCAGGGAAAGCGCCACGTGGGGCGGGCGCTGGTGCTGCGCGCGCAGCGCCTCGATGCGCCGCCCGCCTACCTGGACGGCGTCGCCCGGCTCCATCTCGCGTACCTCCAGCGGGAAAGGCAGCTCCTTCGCGGCGGCGTCGGCGTAGCAGGCGGTCCACAGCGCGCGCAGGCGTTTCCCCGTGCCGGGCGGCCCTGTCACCGCCAGCGGCTGCTGCCTGCGGGCGCGGTAGACCGCGTCGACGAGCAGGAAGGGCCAGCCGGCGATGTGGTCTCCGTGCAGATGGGTGAAGTGCACCGCCCGCAGCTCTTGCGGATCGCGACCGAGCTTGCGCAGGGCCAGGAGCGCGGTGGGCCCCAGATCGACCGCGCACAGCGGACCTCCGTCCTCGACCAGCCAGGCCGTATTTCCCCGGCCAGCCGAGGAGAACGCGTCCGCGCTGCCGAGCGCGATCACCCGCTTCACGGCGGCGGTCCCGACCCGGGAACGGGCTCCCTGGCCAATAGCTCTCCGAGTACCGCGAGCGCGTCGTGGGTCCCCTGCCGCAGGTGGACCTCCCGCCGCAGCCTCTCCAGATTGGCCAGGCCGCCTCGCAGGGAGAAGTCGCTCATCAGGACCTGGCCTCCGCGCCGGAAACGGATCCGCACCATGGGCAAGTCCTTGCCCGCGAGCTCCGCATGCGCCCGCACCAGGGCGGCGTCCTCGATCCAGGACAGCGGCCAGAGGAGGTGGGCGCCGCCGGCCTCGCGCTGGAGGAAGATTCCTTCTTCGGTGCACCATAGATCGCCGACGCACGGCTCCCGCCACCGAGGTGCGAGGACCGCCCCGCCGTCGGCGAAACGGGTACCGTGGTAGAGCGCCCGCGGAGCGTCGACCAGACGCTCGCGCCCGGGGTCCAGCGCCGGGAGAGGCGCACCGAAGGCGGCGCGATGCCGTGCGCGGATCCGACCGGCCCGCAGCAAGACCAGGACGATCGCGCTCGCGACCAGCACAGCCGCGAGCACGCCCGCGATGCGCAGCGCCGCCACGCTCCGAGGGATCCCACAACCGGGCCGGGCTGGAAAGCAGAAGTGTGCCGTCCTGCCGGCGGCTACTCCGCCGACTCGCCGCCGGCGGCCACGTCCTCCAGCTCCTTGAGCTTGTCCTCGAGGGCTGCGTTGGCTCGGCCGAGATCGCGGTTGCAGCCGACCAGGATCTCGCTGGGCGTCTTTCCGGCCACGCCCTTCTCGAGCTGCGGCAGGAGCGCCCGGTTTCCTTGCAGCAATCCCTGGTCGGCCTGTGCGGCGAAGGCGCCCGTCGCTTGCGAGAGCTTCTTCCAGCCGGAGATGAAGCCCGAGGTCACCTGGCTGCGCGCGTCGATGAGCTCCTGCGCCTCGCCCACCTTGGCCTTGAGATCCGGATCGGCGATCTGCTCGGCGAATCCCGCCAACGTCTGCGCGTTCTCCGCGTCCTTGCTGGCGAACTGAGCCACCTGGATGGCGAGCGTGTTGTACTTCTGCGCGAGGTCGCGGTAGCCGCCGACGACCCGCCGGGCCTCGTCGCCGCGAGGGGGCCCGGCCGGGTTGATCCGAGGCAATGAATTGAGGGTCTTCGCCACGTCTTGAACGACCACCACGCCGGCCGCGCACGGCCTGGATTTCTGACCTTCGCGCGCCGCGCCGACGAACTTCGCGATGCTGGCGACGTCCCGCTTGTGCTGCGCGCGCTTCTTCAGCGTGAGCCCCCCGAAGACGCCACCGGCCGCGAGCACCACCACCCCGCCCACGATCGCGGCGACGATCCGTCCGGACAGTCCGCCCTCGCGCCGCTTGCGTCCCCCCACCACGTCGATGCGCACCGAGGTCTGTCCGAGGCGAAGCACGTCGCCGTCGAACAGCTCGCCCTCCTCGATCCGCTCACCGTTCAAGTAGATGCCGTTGGCGGAACCCAGATCGCGGAACTTGATCTCCCCGTTGATCTTGCTGATCTCGGCGTGCCGGCCGGACATCGACGAGTCCTTGACCGAGATGTCGCACTGATCGGAGCGGCCGATGGTCACCGCCAGCTGCCGCATCGGGTACGACCGCTCCACTCCGGACGGTCCCTTGACGATGAAGTTGGCCGACACCCCATCGAGGAGAGCGGGGTTGATCATCTCGGTCTTCGGAGTCGCTTCCTCGCCCATGGCTTCTCTTCTCGCGGAACACCGGCCGCCTGGAGGAGCGGCAAGCGTACGAGGGAGGGAAGGCACGGTCAAGGAGCGGCTCGAGCTAGGAGATTCGAGGGTCGAGCTTCGAGGCCCGACGGCGAGCTTCGAGATTCGACGTCGAGCTTCGAGTTCGAGCTTCGACTGCGAGGTTCGAGGTCGACTGCGAGGATTCGAGCCGCGGATTAGTTCTTGGGGGACGGCTTGGCTGGTTCCGGCTTTGCGGAAGCTTGGGCAGGGGGGGCGGCGTGCTGGGTGGGGGTCAGCTTGGGGAGCTGGACTTGGAGCAGCGGCGGGCCGTGG
>DATFUN010000472.1:0-3014 GCA_035260805.1 Myxococcales bacterium
CCGCCACTCCTGCTCCACGTCGGGTAGGAAGTAATAGAGCGAAGCGGCGACGAGCATGATGAGGAACATCGTGATGGGCCAGCGCAGGACCGCCCAGATCATCGCGTACATCTGCTGGATTCCGAGCTGGCTTGCCAACCACTCGCCGGCTTTTCCACCCAGGCTGATCAACGTGATCGAGACGAGCACCAGCACGGCTCCGAGCACGGTGATGGCGATCGCCATTCCCTGGGTCTTCCAGAACGGCCGCGACTCCTTGACGTCGTAGGCGAGGTTGAGCGCGGTGCGGATCGCGTCCACGCCGCGCGACGCGCTCCAGACCGCCAGGAGCAAGCTCACGGTGAGGAGCCTGGGGCGCCGGACGGTGAGGAGCTTCTGCAGCTGGTCCTGGACGATCGCCATCGCCTGGCCCGGCATCAGCTCGTTCACCCGGGCGAGCAGCTCCTGCATCGCTCCTTGCAGCGGGAGGTACGCGGTGAGGGTGACCAGGAAGGAGAGGAAGGGGAAGAGCGCGAAGACGAAGTAATACGCGAGCTGCGCCGCGCGGTCGGTGATGGCGTTGTCCGACCAGCGCTTGTAGAGCTTCTTCAGGAAGCCCCAGAAACCCAGCTCGGTCAACCCGTGTACGTGCACGCTTGGGAACCTAGGAACTGCGGCAGCGCCGCAGCACCGGGGGGAGCCGGCGGTCGATCACTCGTCCGGCGCGCCGGAGACCAGACGCCGGGCAGCATCGTCCCAAAGCTCACAGCGCGGCTGCTGCGTGCGGGGGGGCCGGCGGCCGCCGCGGCGCTTGCGCACGCGCCACCAGCGTCCGCTCGTCGAACCAGAGCGCCCGCGCCAGCCGCGTCAGCTGCTCGGGCTCGATCCGCACCTCGTCGACGGCGTCCCAGAGCCGGTTCTGCGCCTCCCACAGATCCAGGTACACGCCCAGCCGCGCGGCCAGCTCCAGCACGCCGGAGAGCTGCGGCGCGGTGTCGCGCGCTCCGCCGGCGAGGAGCCGCGCGACGAGCTTGTGCAAGAGCTCGTGGAACGGTTTCTGCACCGCGGCGGGATCGATGCGGGCGCCCAGGCGCCGGGCCAGCTGCGCGGCGGCGAGCAACTCCGGCTGCGCGGTTGCGAGATCGAGCTTGCCGTCGGCGAGCGCGCGGGCGCACTGCTGGGCCTGGCGGGTCAGCGCCACGTCGGTGGCGACCTGCAGCGGCCGCGGCACCGGCGAGTCGATCTCGCGCAGGAAGTCGATCAGCCGCCGATTCGACTCGTAGATCTGCAGGTAGTCGTCCTCGTACCGGCGCATGGTCTCGTCGAGGAGCTGCCCGGCCAGCCGGCGGCGCTCGTCGAGGAACAGATCGCGCAGGGTGTAGTCGCGCCCGGGGAACTCGCGGTCGATCTCGCGCACCATCTGGGCGAGCGAGAGCGCGGCGAAGCGGCCGAAGAGGCGCTTTTCCGCCTCGGCATGCGCATCCGCGTCGTAGGGCCGCAGCCCGCTGCGGATGTCGGAGCCCGAGAAGTGCAGCACGCAGGCGGAGAGATCGCGCCGCTCGTGGGTGAGGCGGCTGCGGATCTCCAGCCGCGACATGGCCAGGGTTGCGCTGCCTCCCTTCTCCCGCCGCCGGCCGCGCAGGGCGACGTCGTAGCAGAACAGCTCGTCCGCCGTGCCGTACTCGTCGAACAGGCCGGCGATGGCGTAGTGCGCCGCCACCCCTTCCAGCGAAACCACCGAAGGCTTCACCAGCGTTTCGTAGACGCGCGCCCCGTCGCCGAGCTCGGGCAGGTTGGAAGGCGCTTTCGCCAGCGCGTCGACCAGCTCGGGCTCGAAGTCGGTGCCGCTCACCTCGCGCGCGAGCTGCAGCGCCCGCGCCGCGTACTTGAGGATCTGCACTGCTTCGATGCCGGAGATCTCGGAGAAGAACCAGCCGCAGCTGGTGTACATGAGCATCGCCTGGCGCTGCATCTCGAGCAGCTTCAGCGCCCTGACCCGATCCGGCTCGTCCAGCGCGCGCCCCGCCTGCCGTTCGACGAACTCCACCGCGCGCTTGCGCTCCGGGTCGAGGACCAGCTCGATGAGCTCGTCGCGCGCGCGCCAGGGATCGCGGAAGAGCGCGGCGGCCTCCCGCTCGTAGAGGTCGGAGAGGCGGTCGCGCAGCTGATCGAGGGCCGCGCGCAGCGGTCCCCGCCAGCGCTGGTGCCAGCCTGGCTGACCTCCGGTGTGGCAGCCGCAGTCGCTGCGCCAGCGCTCGACGCCGTGCATGCAGCTCCAGGACGAGCCCTCCGCGATCTCCGCCTCGTGTTCCGGAGGAGAGAGCGACAGCGCCTGCGCCAGGTTGACCAGCTCCACGTCCTCTCGCTGCTGCAGGTGGCGGAGCGCCGCGGCCAGCACCTCGTCGCCGCCCTTCTTGTGATGTCCGAAGGTCTCGCCGTCCACCGCGACGGTCAGGACCTCGTCGTGGGAGCGCGCGTCGTTGAAGCCCTGCTCCAGGCGCTGCACCAGCTCGTCGCCGCTGGCCAGCCCCTCTCCGAAGGCGATCCCCCGCGCGATCGGGCCGTCGTAGAAGAAGACGGCGATGTGCCGCCCGTCGCGCAGATCCACCTTGTACGGGCGCGTCGGGTCGAACTGCGCGTTGCGCGCGTCCTCCCACCTGCCGCCGGGCGCCCGCACCCGCAGCGCCTGGTGCGGCGACAGGACGGTGAATTGCAGTCCCTCGTCGGCGAGCGCGCGCAGGGTGGCGAGGTCCGCGGCCGTCTCCGGCAGCCACATGCCCTCGGCGGCCCGGCCGAACCGGCGGCGGAAGTCGTGCAGCCCCCAGCGGATGTGGGTGCGCTGGTCGCGCTCGTTGGAGAGGGGAAGGATGGCGTGCGCGTACGCCTGGGCGATGGCGTTGCCGTGCCCGCGCCGGCGGACGCTCTCCGCGTCGGCCTCCAGGATGCGCCGGTACACCTCCGGCGCGCACCGCTCCATCCAGGCCAGGAGCGTGGGCCCGAAGTTGAAGGAGATGTGGCGGTAGTTGTTGACGATG
>DATFUN010000473.1:0-2561 GCA_035260805.1 Myxococcales bacterium
CGCTGATCGCCGTGTTGACCAGGAGCCCCGCCACTCCCAGCTCCATGCAGATGGCGCAGTCGCTGGCGGTCCCCACGCCGGCGTCGACGATCACCGGCACCCGCGCCTGCTCCAGGATCATCTGCAGGCTGTAGGGATTGCGCAGCCCCAGGCCGCTCCCGATGGGCGCGCCGAGGGGCATCACCGCCGCGCAACCCGCCTCCTCCAGCTTGCGGCACAGCACGGGGTCGTCGCTGCAGTACGGCAGCACGGTGAATCCCTCGGCGACGAGAACCTTGGCGGCGCGCAGCGTCTCTTCTCCGTCGGGGAGGAGCGTCTTCGGATCGCTCAACACTTCCAGCTTCACCAGCGGCCGGGGCCCGCCGATCTCCAGCTCGCGCGCCAGCCGGAGCGTGCGGACTGCCTCGTCGGCGGTGAAGCATCCCGCCGTGTTGGGGAGCAGGACGCAGTCCTTGGGGATCCAGTGGAGCAGGGACTTCTCTCCCTGCGCCTGGAGATCGAGCCGGCGCACCGCTACGGTGACCATCTGCGCGCCGGAGGCCGCGATGGCTTTCTGCATGGTGGGGAAGTCCTTGTACTTGCCGGTCCCCACCACCAGGCGGGAGGTGAACCGATGCTCGCCCAGCGAGAGCTCGTCGGACATGACGCTAGCCTCCTCCCACGAAGGTGACGATCTCCAGCACGTCGCCGGGGGCGAGCGTCTCCTCGCCGTGCCTCGCCCGCTTTACCACCGCTCCGTTGCGTTCTACCGCCACGCGCTCGGGCCGCACGCCCAGGTGACGCAGCAGGCCGGACACGGTGAGCCCGTCGGGCAGCTCGGTCCGCTCTCCGTTCACCGTGGCCTGCATGGGGGCTGAATAGGCGCGGCGGCGCCTCGGGTCAAGACGGGGCCTTTCCTCGGGTTGCGCACATCGGAACGCTGTGTGCCTTGTGCATGCGCAGGGGCGGTGCAAGACTCCTCGTTTTCCGACTCCCGCGAGGCCGATTGGACACTGTCAACCTGCTCCGCCAGGTTTCGATCTTCCGTGAGCTCCCGGCCGAGGTGCTCGCCGACCTCGCGGGGCGCGTGCGTCCGCGGTCCGCGGAAGCCGGATCGGTGATTGTCAACGCAGAAGAGCCGGGCGACTCCCTGTTCGTCATCGCGCGCGGAAAGGTGAAGGTGGTGCTCTACGGCGAGACGGGCCGCGAGATCATCCTCAGCCTGCTGCACGCGGGCGACTTCTTCGGGGAGATGTCGCTGCTCGACCGCCAGCCGCGCTCGGCGAACGTGGTCTGCGTGGAGGAAGCCGACCTGCTCTCGCTCGACCACGAGGCGTTCCGCACGCACCTCGCCGCGCATCCCTCCACCGCGCTGGCGGTGCTGGCGGAGATGTCCCGCCGCCTGCGCCACGCGGACGAGGTGATCGGGAACCTCGCGCTGCTCGACGTCTATGCCCGGGTGGCGCGGACCATCCGCGAGCTGGCGCACAAGCAGGGGGAGCCGGCGGACGGCGGGCTGCTCATCCGCGAACGGCCGACGCAGCAGGAGATCGCCGGCTTGATCGGCACCTCGCGCGAGACCGTCTCCCGGGCGCTCAACGACTTCACCCGCCGCGGCCTGCTGGAGATGCAAGGAAAGCAGATCCTGGTGCGGTGGGACTTCCTGCGCAAGGGCGAGGACGGGGCGTGAGCTCGAGGCGGCCCCGCGAACGCAGCCCTGCTATAAATCGCGCGTGCCGACGTACCGGATCAGCAAGCAGCTGTGGTTCAGCGCCGCGCACCAGGTGCGCCTCAGCGAGGATCGCTGCGAGGCGCTCCACGGGCACAACTATCGGGTGGTGGTCCACGCCGAGGCGCGCGAGCTGGATCCCGTAAGCTACGTGCTCGATTTCGCCGCGCTCAAGGCGGCCGCCATGGAGGTCGCCGGGCGCTTCGACCACCGGAACATCAACGAGGTCGAGCCGTTCACCGAGGGCGGCAGAAACCCCACCGCCGAAGAGCTGGCGCGGTTCTTCGCGGAGGAGCTGGGCCGGCGCTTCGACGATCGCCGGGTGAGGATCTGCAAGGTCGAGGTTTTCGAGACGGACAACAACCGCGCGGAGTACTGCCGCTGATGCGCGACGGCGTCCAGGCGCGCGCTCCCGCCGCGTTCGAGCCGCGCTTCCGCAGCGGCGTGCCCGCCAAGATCGAGGGGGCGCTGGCCGCCGCCGTCATCGCGGCGGTGCTGGCGATCTTCTACTGGCTCCTGGTCAAGCTGCCCGGTCCGCTGGTGGTGCACGTCGAGGACGACACGCACCAGGGCGTGATGAACGCGAAGGTCGTCTGCGAGGGTCCCGACGGAAAGCGCTTCAGCGGTCTGACCGACGTGTTCGGCGAGGCGAAGTGGCCCGGGCTCGCCCAGGGGGCCTGGCGGTGCGAGGCGCTGCCGCCGCCCAAGTTCCACACGGGCACCGTGGTCGGGTACGCGACCGTGGTCCCGCGAAAACCGGCGATGTGGACCACCCGGGTGGAGCGGCCCGCGACGGCGGTGGTGCAGGTGGTTCGCCCCCGGGGAGAGCCGCGCGCCGCGCCCGCGGTGCGCG
>DATFUN010000474.1:0-3002 GCA_035260805.1 Myxococcales bacterium
GCGCTCCAGCTCCTCGATCTTCCCCTGCAGCCGCTGCACGTCGCCCGCCGTGGGGATGTGCATGGTGCTGAGCACGTTCTGCACGTTGCGCTCGACCAGGCCCTTCGCCTCCATGGCGGCGCTCACGGTCTTCTGCAGCGCGCCCATCAGGGTCTCGTTGGAGAGGAGCCGGGTGGCGAGCTGGCCGACGCGCTGCTCGCCGGTCTCGATCATCTTCTTCACCACGGGATTGTCGCGCAGCATGGCTTCGCCTCCCGCCGCGCTCCCGCGCAGCTTGCGCCAAGCTAACGGTACCGCGAGGGACGCGTCAACGAGCTCCACCTCGCCCGCGGTTCGTTGACACTCCAGAGAGCGGCCACTACAGTCCCGCGCTCCCGTGCAACAGCCGCGACCAGAGGCGCGCGCCGGGCTGCTCGATCGGCGGCTGGTCGTGTTCACCGGGAAGGGCGGAACGGGCAAGAGCACCTTCTCCGCGGCCCTCGCGCTGGCGGCGTCGAAGCGCGGCAAGCGCGTCCTGGTCTGCGAGGTCACCGCGCGCGAGCGCGTCAGCGAGATGCTCGGTCGGCCCGCCTCGGGACCACAGATCCACGAGCTCCTCCCCAACCTCTACTCCGTCCACGTCCGGCCGCCGGAGGCCATGCGCGAGTACGCGCTGATGATCCTGCGCTACGAGACGCTCTACAACCTGGTCTTCGAGAACAAGGTCGTCCGCTACTTCCTCACTGCAGCGCCCTCGCTGGCCGAGATCGTCATGCTCGGCAAGGTGTACTGGCACGCGGCGCGCGAGATGGAGCGCGGCCGCCCCCGCTGGGACCTGGTGGTGCTGGACGCCCCCGCCACCGGGCACGGCCTCACCCTGCTCACCGTCCCGGACGTCTTCCTCTCCATCGTCGGCGAAGGGCCGCTCGCGCGCGACATGCGCGAGATGCAAGCGCTCCTCAAGGATCCGGCGCGCTGCCGCACCTGCATCGCCACCCTGCCCGAGGAGATGCCGGCCAACGAGGCGATCGAGCTGCATCGCGCGCTCGATCGGCACGGGCTCCCGCAGGGCGCCCTGTTCCTCAACGGGGTGTTCGCGCCGCGCTTCACTCCGCAGGAGCGCACGCAGGTGGCGCGCGGCGGGCCGCTCCTCGCGGCGGCCGCGGACGCGGTCGAGTCCCACGAGGCGCGCGCCGATCTCTCGGTGCGCTACGAGCAGCTGCTCCGCGCCGAGGTGCCGCTCCCGCTGGTCACCGTGCCGTACCTGTTCGACCGGTCGTTCGGGCTGCCGTCGATCGAGAAGGTCGCCTCCGCCATCGAGGCCGTCCTGTGAGCCAGCCCGAGAGACGCGGGATCGCGGGGCGGCCGGCGCTGGACCAGGTGCTCGCGCGGCGGCGGGTAGTGTGCTGCGTCGGACCGGGCGGCGTAGGGAAGACCACCACCGCGGCGGCGCTCGCGCTCCGCGCCGCCGTGGCCGGGAAGCGCTGCCTGGTGCTGACCATCGATCCTGCGCGGAGGCTCGCGAACAGCCTGGGTCTCAAGGCGCTGGGGAACCGCGAGACGCGCATCGACGACGCTCTGTTCCGGGCCGCCGGCCTGCAACCGCGCGGCGAGATGTACGCCATGATGCTCGACCTGAAGCTCACCTGGGACGAGCTGGTGCAGCGGCAGGCGCCGTCTCCCGAGCGCGCCCGGCAGATCCTCGAGAACCGCCTCTACCAGAAGCTCTCCACCGCGATGGCCGGGAGCCTGGAGTACATGGCGATGGAGAAGGTCTACGAGCTGCGCAGCTCGGGCCGCTTCGACGTGGTGGTGCTCGACACGCCCCCGACCACCAACGCGCTCGACTTCCTGCGCGCGCCCGACCGCATCCTCGACGTGCTCGACAACGACGCCATGCGCATCCTGCTCGGCCCCATGCTCAAGGCCAGCCGCATCGGGCTCAAGCTGTTCGCGCTGCCCACCGGGCTGGTGCTGCGGACGCTGGCCAAGTTCACCGGCCAGGACTTCCTCCGCGACCTGGCGCACTTCATGGTCGCCTTCGAGGGGATGTACGAGGGCTTCAAGCAGCGCGCCGTGGAGGTGAAGCGGCTCCTCTCGGGTCCGGAGACGGCGTTCGTCCTGGTCACCACCCCGAGCCCGCTCAGCATCGAGGACGCGCTTTTTTTCCACCGGTCGCTGCGCGCCCATGGCATCTCCACCGCCGCCCTGGTGGTGAATCGGTTCCAGCGCGATCCGCACCGCTTCGGCGGCCCCGACTCGGTCCCGGCGCTGCGCGAGGCGCTCCAGCTCGCCCAGATCCCCGACGGCGGCGACCCTCCCCTCTCGGAGAGGCTCGCGCGCACCCTGGCCGAGCAGGCGACCCTCGCCGATCTGGACCGGCGCCAGGTGCAGGAGCTGTCGCGCACGCTGCCTGACGTGCCCCTCTACGTCGTGCCGCGCCTGCGGAAGGACGTGCACGACCTCGCCGGTCTGTGGCAGATCGACGAGTGCCTCTCGGCCGTGGAGGAATGAATGGCGTTCTACCTGGGCAGCGTGGAGATCCCCACCCAGAAGAAGCAGCAGATGGTGGACATCACCGCGCGCGTGCGCGCGGAGGTGAAGAGCAGCGGAGTGCAGAACGGCCTCTGCACCGTGTTCGTTCCGCACACCACCGGCGCGGTCGCCATCAACGAGAACACCGATCCCGACGTGCAGACCGACATCTTGAACGCCCTGGAGCGCGCCGTCCCGCAGAAGGGCAAGTACTACAAGCACGAGGAAGGCAACGCGCCCGCCCACGCCAAGGCGGCGCTGATCGGCGCGTCGGAGACGGTCCCGGTGCAGGGAGGCAAGCTGCTCCTCGGCACCTGGCAGGCGATCTACTTCTGCGAGTTCGACGGGCCGCGCAACCGCAAGCTGACCGTTACTGTGGTCGGTTGATGCGCGCGCTCCTCGCTTGGAGCGGCGGGAAGGACGCGGCGTGGGCGCTGCACCTCGCCCTGTGGCAGGGCGTGGAGGTCGCGGGTCTGCTCACGACCACG
>DATFUN010000475.1:0-5972 GCA_035260805.1 Myxococcales bacterium
TCGAGTTCTACACCGAGGCGAGCGTCGATCTGGCCATCAAGCCCGAGCTGATCGACACCATGGTGGGCGCGGGCTTCACCTCCGTCTTCCTGGGGATCGAGTCTCCCTCTCCAGAGTCGCTCAAGGAGACGCACAAGTTCCAGAACCTCCGGCTCGACCCGGCGGAGGCCGTGCGCCGCATCACCCACGCGGGGCTGGAGGTGTTCGCCGGGTTCATCGTCGGCTTCGACAACGACGGGCCGCAGATCTTCGACCTGCAGCGCGACTTCATCTCCTCGGTGCCGGTGCCGGTGGCGATGATCGGCGTGCTCACCGCGCTGCCCGGCACGCAGCTCACGCGCCGCCTGGAGAAGGAAGGCCGGCTGCGCATCGTGAGCACGGGCGACCAGTTCGACCGCCCGAATTTCCAGACCACGATGGACGAGCGCACGCTCCTCGCCGGATACGCCGATCTGCTCGGGCAGCTCTACCGGGCCGACTCGTTCTACAAGCGCTGCGCGCTCCTCATCGACACCATCGGCCGACACAAGGCGCCGCTGCGCTGGCGGCCCGGCGGCCTGCGCGTGCTGCTCCGCACCTTGTGGAGCATCGGCCTGCGCTCGCCGCGGCGGGGGGAATTCTGGCGGCTGCTGGTGCGGACGCTCCGCCGCGCCCCGCACGCCTTCCCCCGCGCGATCGAGCTGGCCATCCAAGGCGAGCACCTCATCCGCTATACGCGCGAGGACGTGCTGCCCCGGCTGGGGCGCGCCCTGCAGGCCATTCGCGCGGAGGTCCCCGCCGGCGTCCCGCCGCTTCGGGCCGAGGCGGCGCTCGCTCAGCCCTTGTAGAGCGCTTCGTACTGCTCGGCGGCGCGGTCCCAGGAATGGTCGCGCGCCATGGCGCGCTGCATGCCGGCGCGCCACGAGGATCGGTCGGTCCACATGGCGAGCGCGCGGTCGACGGCCGCGAGGAGGCCCTGCAGGTCCTCGTTGTCGAATCGGAACCCCCATCCGTCGGGCCCCTCGCGGATGGAATCGTTCAGCCCGCCCACCGCGTGCACGACCGGCAGCGTGCCGTAGCGCAGCGAGTAGAGCTGGTTCAGCCCGCAGGGCTCGAACCGGCTCGGCATGAGGAAGACGTCGGCGCCGCCCTCGATGCGGTGGGCGAGCGCGTCGTCGAACCGGATCTGCACCGAGACCCGGGTCGGGTGCCGCTCGGCCAGCGCGCGGAACTCCTGCTCCAGGGTCGAGTCCCCCATCCCCAGCAGCACGAACTGCACCTTCCGCTCCAGCATCCGCGGCAGCGCCTGCGCGAGCAGGTCGTACCCCTTCTGGTGCGCGAGCCGGCCGATGGCGGCGGTCAAGAGCGCGCCCTCGTCCACCTCCAGGCCCAGCTCGCGCTGCAACTCCGCCTTGTCCACGGCTTTGCCGGAGAGATCCTGGGCCGAGTACCGCTGCGGCAGCGCCGGATCGACGTCGGGGCTCCAGCGCGTGTAGTCGACCCCGTTCATGATGCCTACCAGATCCTGCTGCCGGTGGCGCAGGAGGCCCTCCAGGCCGGCGCCCGTCTCCGGGCTCTGCACGATCTCGCGGGCGTAGGTGGGACTCACGGTGGTCAGCTTGTCGGCGAAGACCAGCCCCGCCTTCATCAGATTGAGCTGGCCGTAGAACTCGAGCGCGTCGGGATGGAACAGATCGCTGGGCAGCGCGAGGTCGCTCATGGCCTCCCGCGGGAACACGCCCTGGTAGGCGAGGTTGTGGATGGTGAATACCGAGCGCGACTTGAAGGGCGCCGGCCGGCCCGCCCAGCCGCGCTTCAGGATGAGCGGAGTGAGCGCCGCCTGCCAGTCGTGGGCGTGCACGCAATCGGGCAGGAAGTTGATCTGCTTGGCGGCCTCCAGGGCGCCCGCGCAGAGCAGCGCATAGCGCTTGTGGTTGTCGCGGTAGTCCTTCCCGGACTCGCCGTACAACTCCTTGCGGTCGTACCAGGGGTTCTGCAGCAGGATGTAGCGCAGCCGCTCGGCCGGCGCCGCCACGTGCACCGAGGCGGAGGCGTTGAGGTGCGGGAACTGCACCTCCACCCGCCGGCCGGTGTCCCGGATGTTGGCGGCGGAAGCGTCGATCGCCCCGTAGCGGGGCATCACCACCAGGACGTCGTGCCCGCGCGCGGCCAGCGCACGCGGCAGCGCTCCGATCACGTCCCCGAGCCCGCCGGTCTTGATGAAGGGCGCCGCCTCGGACGCGACGAACAGGATCTTCACTCTACGCCTCCGTCTGGCGGAGGAAGGCGGCGGCCTCCTCCGGCGGGGTGGGGTTGACGAAGAGGCCGCTGCCCCACTCGAAACCGGCGGCCAGCGCAAGCACCGGTCTCACCTCCAGGTGCCAGTGATACCAGTCCACGGCCGGATCGCGCAGCGGCAGGGTGTGCAGATAGAAGTTGTAGGCCGGCTTGCCCAGCGCCCGGTCCACCTTGCGCAGGGACAGGCGCAGCGCATCGGCCAACCCACGCACCTCCGCGGCCGTGCTCTGCTCGAAGATGGAGCGGTGCTCGCGAGGGAGGACGACCAGCTCGAAGGGACCGCGGGCAGCCCACGGGCAGAGCGCCACGAACCCGTCGGTCTCCAGCACCACGCGCGAGCGGTCCCTCGCCTCCTGGACGAGGATGTCGCAGAAGATGCACCGCTCCTTCTCCTCGAAGTGCCTGCGAGCTCCTGCGAGCTCCTGCTGCAGCTCGGGCGGAACCAGGGGGAGCGCGACGATCTGCGAATGTGGATGGCTGAGGGTCGCGCCGGAGGCGGCCCCGCTGTTCTTGAAAAAGAGCGCGCTGCGCAGGCGCACGTCGCGGGACAGGTCGAGGATGCGCTCTTGCGCCGCCCGCAGCACCTCCTCCACCTGCTCGGGGCTCTGCTGCGGCAGCGCGCGCGCGTGCTCGGGCGTCTCGATGATCACCTCGTGCGCGCCCACGCCCCCCATCGCCTCGTACATCCCGGCGCCGGCGCGCTCCAGCCGCTCCTCGGTGCGCAGGGCGGGGAACCGGTTGGGCACCACGCGCAGGCTCCAGCCGGGGCCGTTGGAGCGTCCTCCGTTCTGGCGGTGCACGAGCAGCTCCGGAGGCGTCATCGCCTCGTGGCCGGGGCAGAAAGGGCAGCTGGCCGGATCCTCCTGGTCGGGAAGGGTGCGCACCAGCGCGTTCGGACGATCGGCGCGCTCCGGCGCGACGATCACCCACCGCCCCACCACCGGGTCCTTGCGCAGCTCGGGCATGGCCGCGCACCATAGCATCCCCGGACGAGGGACCTTATGCGGATGGCTCTGCCGCGCGGCGCTTTTCGATCCGGCGCCTTCGGCCCCTAAACATTCTCGCGAGTCGGAGCTTGAAACCGACTGCTCTGCCGCCGTCGGGGCGCCTTTCGATCCGGCGCCTTCGGCGCCTCTACAAGGGGGGAAGCTCGCTCGAAACACTCTCGCGAGTGGGAGCTTGAAACCGACCGCTCCGCCGCCGTCGGGGCGCCTTTCGATCCGGCGCCTTCGGCGCCTCCACAAGGGGGGAGCTCGCTCCCCCCTCGACCCCCCAAAAAATCACGTTCCTCCTGATTACACGCGCCAGTTGGTTAGCTCGAACTTGCGGTCGGGGACCTCCGCCGCGATCTCGCCGTAGCGCGGAAGTCGATCCAGCTCCACCTCGTCGCGCAGGACCCGCACCGTCAGCGAGATCCGCTCGCCGGGCCGGAGGCCCAGCTCCTCGCGCGAGAGCGCCAGCTCCACGATCGTTCCGACGCGACCCGTGCCGCAGCGCGATCCGCGCTCGTCCACCGCCTCCGCCTCCGCGCCTCCCGGAACCAGGCGCATCCGCACCGTCTTCTCGCCCTCGGCGCCGGGCCGGGAGATGAGCAGGCGCAGCTCGCCGGTCAGATCGGGCCCCTTGGCCGGATCGAGGCGCAGGTAGAGGTGCGTCCGCGAGAAGCCGAACCAGAGCTGGGTGAAGGCGCCCTGGCCCCGGAACATCGAGCCGCCGCTGGTGGTGCCCGGGCGGTAGTAGCCCGCGCCGGCCCATTCGTAATAGCCCTTGGTGTACCCGTCGATGACCGGCTCGATGAGCCGCGCCGGCTGGACCATCACCGCGGCGGCCTGCGCCGCGTCCTTGTGCGGGGCGATGATCGGACGGGCGAGCCGTTCTGGGGCGGCGAGCCCGAGAGCGCGCCATGCCTCGCCCACCCGGCGCCGGAAGAGCGCGTCGAATTCCGGCGCGTTCTCGGTGGTGAAGTCGTCCCCGTACCACCAGTACCAGTCGCTGCCCTCCGCCACCAGGAGGTGTCCGCGCGCCGCCTCGAGCCGTTCCCGCGGCAGCTCGCCCTTTTCCTCCGCCTCGGCAAGGGCGGCGCGCGCCTCGCCGAGCAGGGTCCAGGCCGCGTTGTCCTCCGGGTGACCGATCCAGATGCGGTAGTTGGCGTCGATCCAGCTTCCGGAGTGGATGCGCGCGATGCGCGCGCGCGCAGGACGCTCGCGCAGCTCCTCCCGCGGAAGCACCGTCCGGACTTCGCCACCGG
Source organism: Myxococcales bacterium (assembly GCA_035260805.1). Classification (GTDB taxonomy): domain Bacteria; phylum Myxococcota; class Myxococcia; order Myxococcales; family 40CM-4-68-19; genus VBKO01. The sequence goes on from DATFUN010000475.1 coordinate 4,526, forward strand.
CGAGGGCGCCGTACAATGCGTCGAGGAAGGCCTCGCCGGAGGCAGGGTAGTGCTCCCAGGGGTTCTCTCCGTCGAGCGCCAGCGTCACCAGCGCCTCGGGCTCGGTGTCGGCGATGCGCGAGATGAGGTCCTGCGCCGCCTCGCGTGGATCGCTCTTCGCGTACCGGAAACCTATGCGATCGGACAGCTCGCGGTCGCGGAACAGGACCGTGACGGCGTGGTCCGCCCCGGCGAGATAGGGGTGGTAATGCGCCGGGTAGCCGTCCGGCAGCGCGGTGCCCAGCTCCAGCTCGCTGCGCTCGAGCACGCCCTGATCGGTCGCGCACCAGCGCACGCCGGAGGCGGCGAAGAGGTCGATCACCTCGGGCGACACCGACCCTTCCGAGGGCCACATCCCGTGCGGCACCTGGCCGAACGCGGCCCGCGCCCGCTCGAGGCCGCGCACGACCTGCTCGCGCGCATCCTGCGGGTACGAGAACGGTGGTGGCAGCGCCGCCGCCGGCATCGCGCGCCGCGCGGACTCGCTGTCCACGACCAGCGGCAGGATGGGGTGGTAGAAAGGCGAGCAGGTGATCTCCACCTGCCCGCGCTCCGCCAGCGCGCGCCAGCGCGGCACGATCCGGGAGGCGATTCGCCTCTGCGCATCGACGGCGGCGACCTTCTCCTCCTCCGTGTAGTCCCGCTCCTTGGCGACGAGCCCGGCGACGAGCGGCTCCTCCCGCCGGGCGGCAAATCCCATCCAGGCGAGCACGAAGTGGACCTGCAGATCGCGCAGCTCTTGCGGCGTGAACGCCGCCTGCCGCTCGCTCAAGTCGATCTGCCGCAGGTCGGTGCCCCGCTTGTCGAGCAGCTCGGAGTAGCGACCCACCGGCCGCACCCAGACGTTCCAGTCGACCGAAAAGCCCTCGCGCAGGACGTGCGCGCGCTCCTGTGGGGTCAACTCCTCGGCCGGCTTGCGCGCCAGCTGCTCGTCGACATCCTGCGTCCCGCCCACGTAGGCCTCGAGCTGCGCGAGGAGCGACGGCGCCCAGTTGGCCACCACCTTGATCTGCGGATGCCGCTCCAGCGCCGCCGCCATGTCTGTGTAGGCGCGGGATGCGTGCTGGCGGACCCAGGGCAGGATCGGCTGGCCCGTCTGCGGATCTCGGTACTCGGGTTGGTGCAGGTGCCAAAGGAAGACGGCGCGGACGGACATTTCACCTCGGTCAGTCGGAGAGCCGCATCCCCTTCGGCACCACCACGATGCCCTCGGGGCTCACGAAGAAACGCTTCCGATCCTCCTCCGGATCGTAACCGATCCGCAGCCCCTGCGGGATCTCCACGTTCTTGTCGATGATCGCGCGCCGGATCTGCGCGTGCCGCCCGACGTTCACGCCCTCGAAGAGGATGGTCTCGTCCACGTCGGCGAAGGAGTTGATGCGCACGCGGGGAGAGAGGACCGACCGGT